>JAQYOA010000073.1 GCA_028727605.1 Lachnospiraceae bacterium | reverse complement strand
AAAATCTCGGCAAAGAAGATATCCATCTTGTATGCTATAACTTCATGCCGGTATTTGACTGGACACGTACCGAGCTGGCACGTATGAGACCGGACGGATCTACTGTTCTTGCATATACTCAGGAAGCAGTTGATGCTCTTGTTCCGGAAAAAATGTTTGAATCCATCCAGGGCGATATGAACGGAACTGTAATGCCCGGCTGGGAACCGGAGCGTATGGCTCGCGTAAAAGAGCTGTTTGAAGCTTACAAAGATGTAGATGATGAGAAACTGTTCGCCAACCTGAAATACTTTCTCGAGAAAATCATGCCGGTTTGCGATCAGTATGACATTAATATGGCAATTCATCCGGATGATCCTGCATGGAGCGTATTCGGTCTCCCGCGTATCATCATCAACAAGAAAAACATTCACCGCATGATGGATATGGTAGATAACCCGCACAACGGTGTTACCTTCTGCTCCGGTTCTTACGGCACCAATCTTGAGAACGACCTTCCGGATATGATCCGTTCCCTGAAGGGCAGAATCCATTTTGCACATGTTCGTAACCTGAAATTCAACTCTCCGACCGATTTCGAGGAAGCTGCTCACCTTTCTTCTGACGGAACATTCGATATGTATGAGATTATGAAAGCTCTGTATGATATCGGATTTGACGGACCGATCCGTCCGGACCACGGCCGTATGATCTGGGATGAAGTTGCTATGCCAGGATATGGCCTGTACGACAGAGCTCTTGGAGCAACTTACCTGAATGGTCTCTGGGAAGCAATCGACAAAAGCGAAAAGAGAAGCAAATAATCCGTAATGTACGTTTGTTCTATATAATGATTGGAGGAAAATTAAAATGGAATTAAAACTGAACAATGCCGGACTTGCTGACGCAAAAGCATGGGCTGATGCAGGATATGCGATTCCTGCTTATGACCGTGAAGCAATGGTTGCACGCACAAAAGAAAATCCTTACTGGGTACATTTCGGTGCCGGCAACATCTTCCGTGCTTTTCAGGCAAATGTAGCTCAGAATCTTCTGAATGAAGGTGTTCTGGATCGCGGTATCGTTGTAGCAGAAGGTTTCGATTACGAAATCATCAGCAAAATGTATACTCCTCACGACAACTTAAGCGTTCTGGTAACTTTAAAGGCAGACGGTTCCGTAGAGAAAACCGTAGTTGGAAGTATCGCAGAATCTTTGATCGCTGACGCTCCCGGCTCTGCAGACTTTGACCGTCTCAAAGAGATTTTCACAAAAGATTCTCTTCAGATGGCTACTTTCACCATCACCGAAAAAGGTTACAGCCTGGTAAACGGCCGCGGCGAAATGATTCCGGCTGTTACCGCTGATTTTGCAAACGGTCCTTCAAAAGTTACCAGCTACATCGGAAAAGTTTCTGCTCTTCTGTATGAGCGTTATCTCGCAGGCGAGAAACCGATTGCTATGGTCAGCATGGATAACTGCTCTCACAACGGAGACAAACTGTATCAGGCAATCGAAGCTTTTGCAAAAACCTGGGAAGAGAATGGTGTCGTAAAAGCAGGCTTCCACGCTTACGTAAACGATCCTGCAAAGGTATCCTTCCCCTGGTCCATGATTGATAAAATCACTCCTCGTCCAGACCCGTCTATTCAGGAAATGCTGAAGAAAGATAATCTGGAAGATCCGGAACCGGTTGTCACTTCCATGCATACTTATGTTGCTCCTTTCGTAAATGCTGAGGAGTGCCAGTACCTGGTAATCGAGGATTCCTTCCCGAATGGCCGTCCGGCTCTGGACAAAGGCGGCTTCATCTTTACAAGCCGTGATACCGTAAATGAAACCGAGCGTATGAAAGTCTGCACCTGTCTGAACCCGCTGCACACTGCACTGGCTGTATTCGGCTGCCTGCTGGACTATTCCCTGATCAGCGAAGAAATGAAGAATCCTTCCCTTCGCAAACTGGTTGAGCGCATCGGCTATGTTGAGGGACTGCCGGTAGTTACCGATCCTGGCATCATCTCTCCGAAGAAGTTTATCGACGAGGTTCTTAATGTGCGTATTC
>JAQYOA010000072.1 GCA_028727605.1 Lachnospiraceae bacterium | reverse complement strand
GCATTGAACGAACTAAAAAACGAGGGAATTGTAGAACGTTTTCCAAATAAGGGTACCTTTGTATCTGAAAGCACTGCGTTCACTGCCCCTATCGAAGAAAACAGCTTTTACGAACAAACAGATACCACAGAAACCCTGCTTCCGGAAATTGCGTGCATCATTCCAAGTATTCAGGACCTGTTTTCTTTATCTATGGTGAATGGTGTACTTTCTGCTTTTCCGGAAAACGAATATATTTGCCATATTTTTCAGAGCCGTAATCCTCAGATTGAAAATTACTTGCTGAAAAGATGCCTGGAAACAAATATTACCGGTATTGTTCTGTTTCCTCAGGATCAGCCTTTTTTCAGTAATGAACTTTTATTCATGAAACTTCAAAAATATCCGCTTGTTCTTCTGGACCGTTATCTTCCAAGGCTGGATACCAGTTACGTCATCGCAGATAACCGCTCTGCAGGAAGTCTATGTCTTCAGCATCTGCATCAGCTGGGACACCAGAGATTTGCTTTTCTTACTTCCTCAGAACGCCACACTTTTTCTATAAAATACAGGCTTGACGGGATTTATTCAACCGCCGAACAGTTGAACATTCCGGAATCTTCTATTTATCTAATAGAGCATTTTATGTATATGGATAAAAGCAATAAATACGATGACTTACTTGTCAAACTTGTAAAAGAAGAAAAAATAACCGGTTTTATCACCGCCGAAAGCGGTTTATGCGCTTATCTGTACGAACGTTTTCACGATCTGAAAATCTCTGTACCAGGAACTGTATCTCTTGTTTCCTTTGACAAGCCGACTACTGACCAAAAATGTTCCGACTTTTTTACCCATATCAATCAATCCGAATATCTTATGGGACAGGAAGCAGGAAAAATTCTTCGAAACCGTATAGAGCAAAACGACATGAACATCTATCACAGAATCGTCGCACCAAAGCTAGAAGTACATCATTCAACCGGATCTATCGTATTGTAAACAAACAGAGCAGCATTCACTGAATTTTATTTCAAATTCCTGAATGCTGCTCTGAAGCTTATGCTTTTTCGTGAATATTCAACTTATTCCAGACTGATTTTTATCTCTGCAATTGCAAATGGTTTTACCTCAAATTCTACCTGTTTTCCTTTTACATTCACCTCGCCTTCCTGCTCTTTTTCGAACAGGTTGACAAGTCTTGCACTCTTGATATTATTCTTGAATATCAATCGAATATTTTCTCTTTCTCCTGCTGTTTCATAAGCTCGAATGCATAAATCATGATCATTTGATGGTACAACTGCAGAGATGACTGCATGTTTCGCTTCCATCGAAAACAGGCTCTGTTCCATCGGAAGAATTCCTGTATGCGAATTTGACGGCTGATAAAACAGATTTCGATTACATATGGTTGCCATTTCCTCTGCTTTTTTAGCATCTTGTGCACAGCTTCCCAGCCATAATGTAAGATGATGAATACCTCTTTCCGGGTACGGATCAGGACTTGTGGAACTGTTAATCAACGTAATTCCCAGTGTATTATCCGCACCGCGATAACCATATTTACTGTCGCTGATTAAAATCGTACCGCTTTCTTTTTCTCCAAGAGCCATACCGTACTGCAGACCCGGCACATCGTTATGGCGTGCTTCTCTCGTAATGACTCCAGCAGGAACATCATACATAAATCGATCTGTCTTATATGCCAACGGAACACGGTAATCCAATACCGGAATAATTTCACTGCCGCTCTCATGCCAGTCTGCTGTAATATCCATTTTCACGGCGCTCTGGTATTTGTCAAGACTGTAAACCACTTCTATTTTCGAAGATGCAATTTGATAAACCGCCTTCACACTGTGACGGAGGGATCCCTTCGTTCCTTCTTCAATCTGAATACAGCGGTCTACCGGAACAGATTTTAAGTATCTTCCTATATTCCATGCACTGGAAGTAATTGTCTCGGTCTCAATATAGGTGAATCCCGCACTGTTTTGCGGATCAATCATTTCCTGTCCGGTTGCTTTATCCCAAACCGACAGAATACGTCCGCTCTCAGATGAAATTCGCACGGTAATCAATTCATTTTCCAGAAAATAATCATCAAAAACACCGGCTACATGCTCGCGTTCCTGCAGATAAGTCAAATAAGTATCCGGCTCTTTCTGGAACAATACTATCGTTGTATATCCAAGCGCCGGTACCGTGACATCTGCAAGTACACGCACATATTTATGATCCCAATATTGCTGAAGCGTGTGATCCAGCAGCTGAAACGGAATTTCATTTCCCTGATAATCACGCATTGCAAGGCGCCGCAGATCACCCGTCCAATCCCAAACTGTTAATTCTATCACCTGTTTCCGTTCCCTGGGGAGCGCATTAAAAACATGAAAGATTCTGGTGCGTCCGCTTCCTCGTTCAGTACTTGGTACACCGATAAAGTTTTCAATTCCGTAACCGGCTCCTGCTCCTTCCGACTGGCTGTTATAAGCATCAATATCCACCAAAATAGAGGATGTATCGATCTTTTGTCCAATAGCGCGCATCGCATTCTGAATCTGTGTATTGGCAGTTGCAGAGGATGTCTGAAACAAACCCATTGCATGCTCTCTCGAATCCTGTACACAAGATCCTGTCAGAATGTCATGAAAATGAGTAAACAAAACATCTCTCCACGCTTTTTCCATTTTTTCCTTTGCATAAGAAAATCCAACCATGTTTCCAGCCATCGAAATCATAGCCTCCGCATCCAGAAGAGATGCCTCCAGTCTTCGATTTCCTCTCTTAATCCGACTTTGCGTCGTATAACATCCGGGAGCAAAATAATTCAACTCCTGATCTACTACCGGAAGCTTATCCCAAACCACTTCAGCTTCTTTGAAGAACTCGCGGATTGTGCCAAATTTGATTTTCGGATAGATTTTCCACGTCATCATTTCTATTGCGCGTTCTACATCTCTTCTGGTCGGTCCGCCGCCATGATCACCAACTCCATAAACTACCAGTCCTGTACGTAATCCCTGACAGCGTTTACTGATTTCCGGAAGTCCTGCACCCATATGAGGAGTCACAGCCCCATTATACCAATTGGGTTCACGATAGGTCAGTATTTCTTTTCCTGACGGTGCACGATAACGGTAAAGTACGTCTCCTCTTGCGTTTCCACGGCAATGATAATAGTATTTTACTTCACCAAATTGGTTGATTTCCGGTACATAAGCACTGTGCCCAAACGTATCCGGTGAAAAATCCACTTCCAGATTATCCACGCCCCACACATTTTTCATGTATTCTTTTGTATATTTAATATGACGAAGCAGCGACT
>JAQYOA010000071.1 GCA_028727605.1 Lachnospiraceae bacterium | reverse complement strand
CAGAAAGGTTCTCTTGTAACACCGAACAGACTCCGTTTTGACTTTGTACATTTCAAAGCTGTTACCCCTGAAGAACTCCAGGAAGTGGAAGATCTTGTCAATAAAGAAATTCAGGAACAGCTTCCGGTTCGTACTGATATCATGAGTATCGATGATGCAAAAAAATCCGGAGCTATGGCATTGTTCGGAGAAAAGTACGGAGATGAGGTACGTGTGGTCTCCATGGGAGACTTTTCCAAGGAACTTTGCGGAGGTACTCATGTAAAGAATACTTCTGAAATTTCACTTTTCAAGATTGTTTCTGAATCCGGTATTGCTGCAGGTGTACGCCGAATTGAAGCGCTGACCGGTTCGGGCGTTACTGCTTACTATAAAGAGCAGGAAGACCGTCTGCATGCTGCAGCGGCATTGCTGAAAACAACACCGTCAGAACTGCTTGATAAGATCGCTCATCTTCAGAACGAACTGAAAACACTTTCCTCTGAAAATGAATCCTTGAAGAGCAAAATGGCCAGGGAAGCACTGGGCGATGTTATGAATAAAGTAACTGAAATAAAGGGTGTAAAGCTGCTTGCCGCATCTGTTCCCGATGTGGATATGAATGGTCTGCGTGATTTGGGAGATCAGTTAAAAGAAAAACTCGGAAACGGAGTGGTTGTGCTTGCATCTGCCAAAGACGGAAAAGTCAGCCTCTTATCCATGGTAACAGATGACGCAATGAAAAAAGGCGCACATGCCGGAAAACTGATCAAAGAAGTCGCAGCAGTAGTCGGCGGCGGCGGCGGCGGACGTCCGAATATGGCGCAGGCCGGAGGCAAGAATCCTGAAAAGATTGAGGATGCGATTTCACACGCAAAAGAAGTCCTTCAGGCACAGTTAGGCTAAAAAGTTTCCTGTTTCAGAAGCATATTTTCTGTGATGTTGCATAAAAACAGGGAAAAAAGATGATAAAAAATAACTTTTTTGCCAAAATGAGTAAAAGCAGTTGACGAATGGGATTTTTCTGTTATAATAATAACAGTGCAAAAAAAATACCCATACAGTTGTATTATGCACAATCTACAACTGGAGGGAGGTTAGGTGTGAGACTATGTCAAATGTAATCGTTAAAGAAAACGAGACGTTGGACAGCGCTTTACGCAGATTTAAGCGTAGCTGTGCAAAGGCAGGCATTCAGCAGGAGATTCGTAAAAGAGAGCATTACGAAAAACCGAGCGTTCGCCGCAAGAAAAAATCTGAAGCTGCCAGAAAACGTAAGTATAATTAATGTGCAAAGATCCCCGGTGAACTTTTTCATCCGGGGATTTTTAATCATAAGGCGGTGACAAATGAAAATTCTGTATAAATTACTGAGCAAATTATTTCTTTTACTGAAGAAAATTCTGAAACTCCTTACCAGCAGAGTTGTTGTGATCGCAGCTGCAATCATTCTGGAATTTCTATGGCTTGTTGCAATGGTTGTAAAACTGAATGACGGTTCCGTATATCTCACCTATATTTCCATTGCAATTGCCCTTCTTCTGGTCTTTTATATTGTGAATCAGAGAATGAATCCCGGATATAAGCTGATGTGGTCGATTTGTATTTTAGCCTTTCCGGTAATGGGACTTTGTCTGTATGGTGTGTTTGGCCATTCCAGACTTGCACGCAAATTCCGTGAAACATATGATAAAGTGCTGCTTTCACAGGGGGAAATTCTTCCGGAGAAAGAAAAAACAAGAGAAGAATTGACCTGTAAAGATCCTCTGATCGCCAGTCAGTCAAAGTATCTCAAAAATTATGCGAACGCTCCGGTTTATCAGAATACCGAGACGGAATATTATCCTATGGGAGAAGACTGGTTCGCTCGTTTTGTGGAAGAACTCAAAAAAGCAGAACACTATATTTTTCTGGAGTATTTCATTATCAGTGAAGGATATATGTGGGATACCATTCTTGAAATCCTGAAAGAAAAAGCACAGAATGGTCTGGATGTCCGGCTGATTTACGACGATTTTGGATGTGTGACAACACTTCCCTATCAGTACTATAAAACACTGCAGAAAATGGGCATCAAATGTGCTGCATTCAATCAGTTTCGCCCTGTTCTGAATGTGGTGCTGAACAACAGGGATCACCGAAAGATTGCTGTAATTGATGGTCATACCGGTTTTACCGGAGGAATCAATCTTGCAGACGAGTATATCAATCAGAAAGAACGTTTCGGCCACTGGAAAGATTCCGGTGTATGCCTTCACGGGGAAGCTGTTTGGAGCTTTACGGTCATGTTTCTTCAGCTTTGGTCTGCAATTACCAGAACAGAATGCACATTTGAAGATTATCTCCCGGAAAAATATCACAGGGAATGTTTCCGGAATGATGGATTTGTGCAGCCCTATGGAGATTCGCCCTTTGACGAAGAAACAGTAGGAGAACATGTCTATCTAAACATGATTTCGCAGGCAAAACGGTATCTGTATATTTTTACTCCGTATCTGATACCGGATAATGAGACCTTGACGGCTTTGACAATTGCTGCAAAGCGAGGCGTAGATGTAAGAATTGTGACACCGGGTATTCCCGATAAGAAAATGGTGTTTCTGCTGACACAGTCTTATTATGAGCAGCTGATCGAGTCAGGTGTTCAGATTTATCAGTATACACCGGGATTTATACATTCCAAATGTTTTGTCTGTGACGACGAGGTTGCCTGCGTCGGTACAATCAATGTGGACTATCGCAGTATGTACCTTCATTTTGAATGTGGTGTCTGGATGTATCAATCCAAAGCGGTTCTGCAGGTGAAGGAAGATGCACTTGCCACATTTCCGGTTTGTGAACAGATTACAATGGCTTTCTGCAGAAAGAAAAATTTCCTTGTGCGGGCGCTTCGAGGCGTTCTGAAGCTGCTTGCTCCGCTGCTCTGAAAAAGCATCAAAAAATCCGGAGAATCAGACATGATTGCTACTGATTCTTCATACATTCTAGTACAAACAGAATTCTGAAAATCCGCTTAAGGGGGAATGTATGAGAGGGAGAGCAAGAGTTTGGGCGGTTTGCCTGCTGATTCTACTTGTAATTGGTATGTCGGTTCAGGTAAATGCAGAACCGGAAGAAAAAAAGGAAAATAAACAGACGGAGGAGATGGCATCCGAAGGAGATCCTGATCTTGGGCTATCTTCCCCGTCTGTTCTTTTAATGGAAGAAAGCACTGGCACCATTATCTATGAAAGGAACGCAGACGAGCAGAGAAGCCCTGCCAGTATCACAAAAATCATGACTCTGATTTTGATTTTTGATGAAATGGAAAAAGGGAACCTGAAACCGGAAGATGAGGTTGTTACAAGTGCTTATGCCAAAAGCATGGGCGGTTCACAGGTATTTCTGGAAGAGGGAGAGAAACAGACAGTCGAAACTATGATTAAGTGTATTGTGATTTCTTCCGGAAACGATGCTTCCGTGGCCATGGCAGAACAT
>JAQYOA010000070.1 GCA_028727605.1 Lachnospiraceae bacterium | reverse complement strand
GTCACGCCGATGAACGAAAACCGTAATCTTTGTCATAGGGATTACGGTTTTTTTATTAAAATTTTTCCATATGGGAACCAAATGCCGAATAACATACTCTAATATAATATAGAGTTTATAACATAATATGGGGATATGTAGGAATACAATAATCACAAATGTAACGAAGGGGGACAAGAAATGAGATCTATGAAAAAAGTCTTTATGATCTGTATGGTATTGGTGTTGTTTGTCTGTACAGCGTGCTCCGCAAAAACAAGCACGAAGGATACAGACCGAAGCAAGATCGCAGAGGCATTCTTGCAAACGGTATTTGATGTCTCGGAAGATGATGTATCAGGTTTTCTGGAATTGTCATCGGAGGAAGACATGCAGGCGTGGATGTCAGACAAGTATGGTGCTTATATGACAGCGGATGGTCTGAATAGCGGAATGCAGAACCGGATTCTTTCTATGGGAATCGAATTGCTGCGTGAAGGGAAATCCTATGAAGACCCCCAGATTACCATTGACAAAAAAGAAAATGCCGGGGAGGAAGAATGGTATGATTATAAAGTAACAGTTTCGGCGGGTGATGAAGAAATCATCTACAGTGGAAGTATGTTACTCGTTCAGGAAGAGGGCAAATGGAAGATTGACCAGATTGCAAGGCAGAAGTAGTAATCATAATAGAAGGGACAGGCGCGATGCCTGTCCTTTTTTATATTTGATACATTTCGTTATGATTTAGGGCACTACAAATAAAGGTCAGATGAAAAAGTAAATTCCAGTTCAGACTGATTTGACCTCGTGTTTTCAAAAAATGGTAAAGAGATCGAGTCTTATTTGATTTTCATTCCAGCCTATTTGGTTACTGTTCAGACCCTAGCCAAATCCAGTAAACACAAAGGGTTAGGAAACTAATTGGCAGCCTGAATACGTTTGTCCTTGTCAACCTCGGGAGAAATAGCATTAGGTTTGGACTTGGCACCTTTATTCCTCCCATCTGTGGGAATTATTTCACCGGTGTCTGGGTCAATTTTACCGATAAGAGTTCTTTTGGCTCTAGAGCATTTTTCAAGGATTTCCGACAGGCGATGGTTATATGGGACTTGTAGAGGGCAGATATATCTTGTTTGCCAGCGGATCCGATTACTATGAGTACATGAATGACTGACGAAGGAAGAGATAAGAGAATCGGGGAGGGAATTCCTCCCCGTAAAGTTTTCTGAGACAGATATTGGAAATCTGATCTGCCAAAAGTTTCCTTATATTATGGCTGAACATCCAGTTCGACAAACTGATTTTCCAGACCAGGAGCGCTTACTTTGACCTGGATTTTGCCGGAGGTTGTCCCAACGCGGATGACAGCCAATGCATTTCCATAATAAGTGGTATGCGTATCGGAAAAGAAGCATTCGCCCATATTTGGTTTCGCAGAACCCAGCGCCTGCAGACGGCCTGCACCGGTAACTGTTACAGTGACTGGAACATCCTCAGTAGATTTTACTGCACCATTCTCTCCAACCAGATGAATGTTCAGATAGCATAGATCCTGACCATTTGGATGAAGAATCTGTTTTTCCGGGACTAATAACAGCTTTGTTTTGCCTTCGGCAGTTGTTAAAGATGTTCGGGAAATTTCCCTGCCGTTACTGTCATAACTGATGGCTGTGATTGTTCCCGGTGTGTAAACTACCTTTGGATAAATCGCTTTACATTCGTTTGTTTTTTTCTTTCCGTAGGATTTCCCGTTTACGATCAGTTCAGCCATTGCTCCGCCTGCATAAACAATCACTTTTGTCTTTTTGTTTTCGTACCCTTTCCAGGACCAGCTTGATACTGCGTCGGTATCTCTCCACATGGATATGGAACCGGTTTCTCCCGCATGTGTCAGAGGTTCAACACCAATCCCGGGAGTATCTGTCAGGTTCCAGATCAGACGGTTCCAGTGTGTTTCTGGACGCAGTTTGCCGCAAATGTCGATTACTCCGCAGCCACCGGAAATAATGGGTGCATCTTCACCGGCTTTGCTGAAGCTTTTGTAACGGACGGTACCGATTCCGGCTTCTCCCAGATAATCCCATCCTGTCCACATAAAATCCCCGATAACATAAGGATATTTCAGAACCAGCTGCCAGTTCTTGTAAAGATTCTTCGGAAGCGTTTCAGAACCGACAATCACGCGATCCGGATGGAGCTCGCCGTCTATTCCGTAACGGGACGCAGCATAATTATAGCCGCCAATATCCAGATAAGAAATAGCCACTTCGGTTGCTTTGTCAGCGGCAGGCTTTGCAGCAGCTTTTTCAATGATGCCTCCCATTTTATTCATCAGAAGATTAAAGAAAGCAGAAGTTGGCAGATTATCCATGGTTTGACTGCCGTTTGTGTTTTCCTTACCGTCTTTTTTGCTGCCATAGATTCCACCGCCCTTTGCAGTCATACTACAGAGCATCATATTGACTCCAAGCGTTACAGCTTTATCAGGATCCAGAGTTCTGGCCAGCACAGCCATTTTTCTGCAGATCTCCTGTCCTTCAGGAATGGCCAGTTCAGAAATTTCGTTGCCGATAGAGTTCATGATCACACTTGGATGGTTATGATTTTTTATGACCATGGCAGTCAGATCCTGCTCCCACCACTGCCGGAATTCCTGGTCTGCATAATCGTATGGATTCTTATGAACCAGCCAGTTATCGCAGAACTCATCCATCACATACATGCCCAGCCGGTCACAGGCATTTAACAGAGCTTTAGATGCCGGATTGTGGGCACAGCGAATGGAATTGAAGCCAGCTTCCTTTAAAAGGCGGACTCGGCGTTCTTCGGCATCTTCAAAAGAACAGGCACCCAGTACACCGTTGTCATGATGGATACAGGCACCGCGAAGAAGAGTTTCCTTATTGTTCACATAGAGTCCCGTTCGGTTCCATTTCAGCGTTCGGAAACCGAACCAGTCTTCAGCCCTGTCGACTTCCATTCCATCTTTTAACAGAATAGCAGAGCAACGGTAAAGTTCCGGATGTTCCGCATCCCAGAGACGTGGCTGTGAAATATGAAGATGTACGACGGCTTCTCCATTTATAATTTTTCCGGTAGCCTCTGTCACTGCTGAATCTCCGTCATATAGAATGACTCTCAGCTGATCGCCACCGCTGACCGTCGCTTTGACTGTGACATCTTCATTTTTTGCAGTTGTGATTGCAAGCCCGTCAGGCTGGATGTGACAGATATCACCGGTATACAGATTTACGTCCCGGTAAATACCGCTTCCAGAATACCAACGGGAATTAGGCACTGCAGAATTATCTGCAAGTACTTTGATTTCGTTCACACTCCCAAACTGCAGATACTTATTCAGGGAAACAAAAAAATTGGTATAGCCGTAGGGACGCTCTGCTGCCAGCACATCGCCAACATAGACTTTTGCGTTTTTGTATACTCCTTCGAATTCAAGAATGTATGCTTTTTTCTGTTCCTCCTCTGGAATAAAGAATGATTTGGTATATTCGTATGCACCGCCGGGGAAATAACCGCAGGCTCCCGCAGTAGGTGCTTTTCGATCACGTTTTTCATACAGCATGGCATCATGGGGCAGATTGACAGTCTGTGGCTTTTCTGAGGATCCTGCCCGCTTAAACTGCCAGTCCAGATTAAAATTTATTTTTTTCATAGATTACCTCCATAATAAGTTTTCCTCTTTTTCTTTTCTGTTTTATCAGATATGTAAAAATGCTTCCCTGTTCGTGCAATACACAATATCGTCGTGACCGGCAATAGTTGCAAACAACCGTTCCAAGCTGTCCCAGCTTGCGGCTCCTTTTCCGTAATCCATTTCATATGCATGTCCCCAGAGAAACAAAAGCAAATCCCGGTCAGTCGGCTCTGCTGCAATAAAATCTTTTACCAGCTTCATGCTATTTTTCATAATTACAGAGGACGAAGGGCGGAAATTGAGAGGATTCTCCGGAAATTCAAAGTTTCCGGAAGGAAAAACTGCCCTGGCATACAGGTACCCCTGTTCCTTCAGATACTGTTCTGTTGCAGAGGATGTGGAGCCAGACGCGTACGCATGACCAACAATTGTAGTTCCGGCAATCTGTTCCAGATTTTCTTTATCTTTTCTTACAGAACTACGCATTTCGGATTCACTGACCTTTCCCAAAGCTTCATGCAGAAAACCATGGGTTGCAATTTCCATACCTGCGTACACTTCGCAAATTTCATCCTTGGGAATGCGATTATGTGGAACATAGGAAAACGGCCAGCGATGCCGGACACCTGCTTCACAGTCCTGGAAGGAGAAGGTACCAATGCCCTTCACTTCTCCCTGCAGTCCGAACATTCCGGAATTAAGATTAAAGGTTCCTTTTAAACCGTATTTTTTCATGAGTGCCAGTACTTTTTTGTCCTGTTCAAGGCCATCATCAAAACTTAAGGTAAAATATTTTTTTCCCATTATATTTCCTCCCCGGTAAGAGCAGCAAGATCGTAAGCCTGAGCCATCCTTTCACCACCTTCTGCATTTGGATGCAGATGGTCACCCTGATGGAGGGATTCTTTCACATAAGACGGGTTATTTTCATCCCGAAGCAGTTTATCAGCATCAAATACATAGTCAAAGAGTTCGCAGGTACGAATCCATTCGTTGATTTGAACACGCAGAGCCTCCATTTCCTGAGTGTATCCTTTTTTTACATAGCCTGTTCGTGGCGTCAGTGTCTGGGCGACAATGCGGACTCCCCGGCTGTGAAGCTGTTTTGCGATAGTTGTTACAGCGGTTACATATTTATCAAAAGAGATCACTGATTCTGTTTTCTTCGTGTAATAGGAAATATCATTTACACCCAGTGCAAAGATCACTGTGTGGAGATTAGTAAAACTCAAAACGTCCCGCTCAAATCTGGCAGTACCCATTTCGCCATAAGAACTGCCCATGAATCCTGGAATCTCATAAAGCAGACAGTTTCCGCTGATTCCTGCGTTCATCAGAGAATATTTTCCACCATAGGTTTTAAAAAGCCGTTCGCGCAGGGGTTTTACCCATCTGTTCATAGCAGTAATGCTGTCACCAAAGGCAACGATCACCTTAGAGGATTCCTCTGACTGCACTTCAATCCGGTCAAGAGAAACCACAGCATCGTAGAGGTTATATTGTACTTTATAAGATTCCTTCTGTATTTCTGGGAGCACTTTATCCATGGTATGGTTGCCGGGATAGGCAACTGCCTCCGCCAGTGTCATGTTACTGTCCTGAACTTTGGATATATAGTAAATCCGGATTTCCAGCTCCTCACCGGCGGAAATCGGAATCGAAACCGGGTCGGAATAGGTATATCCTCCTTTCTTTATGGAAAAGCTGGTCTTCCCTTCTGTCGTAATATCGTATTTTCTGTTCTTGCACCAGATAGTTACAGCACCGATATCATAGGAGTGTTTTCCGTAAATGTTGGAAAAACGCATCCTTATTGTCCCGCCGGATATCTGGGAAGTTACTTTGAAAATAACTGTTTTCTGTTTGCCCTGCAGCATGCCCTTTGCAAAAGAAGGTGCTGCGGACTGACTCCATATGGTTGTCCAATTCATTTTTTTTACCTCTTCTTTCTTTTAGAATAATGTAAACTGAAGCAGCTCTATACTGCCTGTTCCCTTGTAGCGCAGGTAGAGTGGACATCTGCTTACCGGATATCCGGACTCTTCTGCAAGTGCGGCAGGATTCAAAGCAGTGTCTCCACCATGATGCCCCGGAGTGAGCCGGATTTTGGCGATGCTCCGGCCATCTTCCCTGCCGAGAATCTCTATCATACCATTGCCGCCGTGGGTGGTAATGGAAATATGTTTTGTTTTGGTCAGATCGAAATATTTATAACCAACAATACAGCCATTTTTGATGCCACAGATTTTTGCTTCTGGAGCATCTGTTTCGGTATCCACGTTTACAATACCATCCGTTCTTTCATTGGGTTCGTAATCAGGCCCATCCTGAGTGATAAATGGTCCGCTCATAGGATTGTGCAGACCGAAAACACTTTTTCCTTTCAGACAGCAGGCAATATAAGCCGGATAAGTTCCAATACCGTGGAGTGCACCATCATTCAGACCGCAGCTGGTAGATTCTACCATGGAAATACTTCCGTCTTTTTTGATCTCAATTCGTTCTGCTACAGGCTGGCGGTTTGTTGTTTTACCTGTTCTTCGATGATCGAAGATGTACCATTGACCTTTTATGCACACCATTCCTCCATGACTGTTGCCCATAGGATAAGCGGCGTTCATCAGTTTTCGGCCATTCAGACCGATATCACTGGAAGAATGGATGGAACCTTTATGAATAAAGCCCTTGTCTGGGAAAAGGCTCATGGCATAGTTCAGACCGGTCATGTCTGTTGCGGGATAGACGAGGTAGTACCACTGCCCGATATGTCGGATGGAAGGACCTTCCCAATAATTTGGTTTCTTTGGATTGAAGTCTGCAGTTAGAAGAATCGTTGGTTCTCCGATAATTGTCAGCATGTCGGAGTCTAACTCTATTACAAACAGACCCTGAATCTTGTGCCCGAACTTGCCATTGGATGGCTGTCCGCTTCCAACGTAAAGATAAACTCTGCCGTCATCATCCACCAGTACAGCCGGGTCAAAAAGAAACCAATCCTCAGGCTTTGAACCGTATACTCGTCCATCTGGAAAATGAACATCTCCCAGATATTCAAATTTTCCAGCAGGTGTATCACAGACAGCAACAGAAGCGATGGAAGAATTCTGAACGGAATAAAAAAGATAATATCGTCCATCTGTTCCCTGAACTACATCCGGTGCGTAGTATGGAAGATTTTTTGTGTTCCATGGCGTTTGATCTTTCCGAAAAATAATTCCCTCGTAACGTCAGTCGGACAGATCGTCCTCCGGAGCGGACCATGAGACATAATCATTGACACAATATTCGCTGCTTCCAAATTGGTCATGACTTCCGTAGATATATACACGACCATTGAACAGCCGGGGTTCTGCATCTGGGATATATTCCCATGCAGGCAGATAAGGATTAAAGCATTGACGTTTCATTGAAAATTTTCTCCTATAATTTTTTTGCTTATGTGGTATACTATGGTAAATGGGGGTGATTTACGTGGAAAATATTATGCATCTGTATTTTAATAATACAGAAGAAATCAGGCATAGAGACGGATCTTTTATCGTCAATTTTCTAAGTAATCGAACGGTAGACCGGGACTATTTTACCAAACTTTCGGTGGCAGTCAGTGTCCATACTCGGGAGGAGTATCTTTTCTTCAATTACATGGATCAGAACTCTTTCTGCATTCACACCCCGGCAGAAAGTGCTGTTTTTACGGAAACGTATCTACATAAGCATAATTTTTTTGAATTAATTTATATAATGCGCGGAAAAGCGACTGTAATGATTGAAGAGGAAGAATTTACCTATTCCGCAGGAAATTTGTGTTTGATGAACCACAATACCATGCACCGTGAAACGGAAATGGCAGATGCGGACATTCTGTATATCAGTATTGATCCTTCCCTGATTGTCCAATGGCCGAAACAACTGGCACAGCCTTTTCAATACAGAAGCATTCTTAACCGTTTCTTCACCGAGAATCTGTCTGAGAGGACTGGAAGTAAACGGGATTATGTGGATTTTCAGTTGCTTGGAGAAGATCAGATTCCGACCATTGCGGGGGAAATCATACAGGCTTATACCCAGAAGAGGATTGGTTATCAGTTTGATATCTACTCCTCGCTTCTTCGTCTCTTTGCTGTATTGGAAAATCCGGAACAATACAAAGCAACCTATGTATCAATGGGTTACAGCCGGGAACTGGTTACTCTGGAAAATGCCAAGCGGATCATTGAAGAAAACCATGGCGTTATCCGAAGAACAGAACTGGCTAAAAAACTGAATTACTCCTGTGAGTATATTTCACAGATCATCAGGGCACATACCGGTTACACTTTCAAAAAATACTGTCAGAAAGTGCAGCTGCAGGAAGCTGCCAGGCTATTAAGAAGTACAGATTTATCCGTCAGTAAAATAGCAGCTTCCCTGGGATATGAAAATCGAACGCAGTTTTACAAGATATTTCAGGAGGAATATCAGCTTACCCCGTCTGAATACCGGAAAATAAATCATTAGAAAAGGAGTTATTTTCCGTTTCTTTCAAAAAAGGTTTTCATTTCCTGCCGGATTTGATTGGTTATAGGATACTTTCTGTAGATTAAGACCGATATTACACCCAGTATTGCAGGTATCAGACCCATGATGACAATAAACCAGTTTAACATGGTTGGAATCCGGGAAACATCACCGGCGAAGCGGTTTCCTTCTTCTACTACATAACCGATGCTGGTGAGAACGATTCCAACAATGGCTGTCGAGAAAGCGGTCTGCATTTTCGTAATGAATCCATCTGTAACGGTTGTAAGGGCAGAACGATCTTTGCCGGTTTTATAAATTCCATAGTCGACAACCTCCATCTGCACAAACGTCTGTGGTACAAAGTCCGTACCGACACCGGTCGCCATGATAAACATTGTCAGGAAGAACAGCCAGGGAGCACGCTGCAGCAACCCGGTAATCTGTGCGATAAACAGAATACAACCGCCGATTGACTGAATGGTCAGGAGAGTACAGGTCATTTTGACCGGATCCTTAAACAGCTTCAGCAGAGGTCTGCCGAGGAGGGCACCAAGAACCATAGGTACGACTGTGATAACAGAGGAAATACCGCTGTACACTGCAAAGAGATTCATATCTGCAATACCGGTAGTCAGATCTGCGCAGAATCCCCACTTGATATAATAGGTAGGAGTTGCGAAAATCAGTGACCAGATAAAGCCGGCAAAGAGACCCTTTAATGCAAAAATTACCATCGCTTTGTTTTCACGGAACAGATCAAAGAAGTCTTTTATCTTCAACTTTTCGGCAGAATTCTGTTCCACATAGTGTTTTTCCTTAACCATAAACCATCCGATCAAAGATATGACGGAGGTACTTATGACAAGGAGAAAAATTACCCGGCCGGCAGCATCATGATAGCTCATACCGCCTGCATTCAGCGCAATGACAGCTACGGTAAATGCGATATTGGCAACTATGCCGGTGAAGAAAGACATCAGCCGGGGACCAATTGCCAGTTTCGTTCGCTGGTTTTCATCGGTGGACATGGTTCTGTAAAGCAGGATATCCTTATAGAAAGAACTTCCAATGTCATAGATGAGATAAAAGAGGATCACCCATCCGATGAGGACTGCAGGTGTTCCGATAATCGCATTTGGAATGGCAAAAAGTGCGATTGCACCGATGGATTCCATGATAATACTGATGAGAAAAAAAGGTTTGTATTTGCCAACCTTTGTCCGCTTTGAACTGTCAATAATGAAGCCCTGAATAGGATCGTCAACCGCATCGATAATTCGCGCTGCCATGAGAAGGACAGTCGCAAGAATAGATGCGTAACTGATACCTGAATACTCGGTCATGTACACCATAAGCATGGATGACATCATTACACCAGTAATGGCATTGGTGAATGAAAGCGTAGTTGTGGCGAAACAGTCTTTAAAACCGATATACTCAGTTTTTTTCCCAGCTTTGTCATTCGTCATATTTTTTCCTCCGTTTTAATTTAAAAATTAAGTTGAATATATAATAAAATATGGAATAGCATTGAACAATGTCAAAAGAATCCCCGTTTTTATAAAACTGTATCAAAATTTACACGCTTTAAAACAAAAATAAATTTTTACCATAAAATGTTACATGGATAAATCTCTTTGCTTTTTTGTCTGAGCCATCCGAAAGCGGCGATAATTGCTGTCTTCAGGGAGGTTATGCCTTGTATTTTTATCCTTCTCGTTCAATGATACCCCGGTAACCGGTAGAGATGATGATGCTGGCATATTCGATCAACTCATCAAGAGGTATTGGTCTGCCGTTCTTAAGCCAGTTGCGGTAAATAAAAGTGATGCAGATGGAATAAGACCGTACGATATCCGGATGCTTGGTCATCTTAAAGAAACTTGAAAAAGCAGAACTTTTGAGAATGGCATCCGTCACATCTTCATAAAAGAAATAGTAGTGAGCATCACATAACAACTTCTGTTGAACTTCATCACATTCGTCAAGGTAATGATAAAATTTGCCGACACAGCCCGCCACATCCATCTGTTCGGCGCTCATACGCACATCATTTAAGATATCGTTGACAATCTCTTCTTCCACTTCTTTTACCAGATCTTCCAGCGATGAATAGTGAAGATAAAAGGTCTTGCGATTAATCTCAGCGCGCTCCGTCAGTTCCGTGATGGAAATCTCGGAATACTTCTTGGTCAGAACCAGTTCGTAAAATGCGCTGCGAATCGCTTTTAGTGTTCTGCGCACGCGCAGATCCTTGCTTGTATGTTCCATGGGCACCTCCTGCCGTTCCATAAATATTTGACATGAGTATACATCATTTTACAGATTTCTACAACAGGTGAGTAGAAAGTATACACGAAAAACATGGTGTATAAAAAAACACAAAATGAGAATGACGGAGAAAATGATATTGGGGGGGTGACATAGGAGATATTGGGCACTAAAATAGTTCATAGCCGAACAGTTCAGCAACGAACAGTTCGGCCGCGAACAAACAGAAGCGCCATGATAAGGGAGAAGGCAGATATGAGAAACGAAGAGCAAATTGGATATCAGATTAAGGAACTGTGTCGCTTGCTGGATAAGGCGATTTATTATAAGGGTCTCCTAAATACCAATGGGGACGCCGTCACAGCGAGAGATGGGTGGATGCTGGGATATCTCTACCACAGACGCGATAAAGAAGTGTTTCAGAAAGATATGGAGGCAGATTTTCATATGGCAAAGTCTTCCGTGACAGCGGCGCTACAGGGGTTGGAGAAGAATGGCTATATCAGAAGAGAGCCTGTGGAACGGGATGCCCGTCTCAAGAAGATTGTTGTAACGGAGCGTGGGATTCAGCTTCATGACAGCATTAAGCAAAGTATTGAGGATATGGAGCGCACACTCGCTGCGGATCTGACGCCGGAGCAGAGGCAGCAATTGTTTGCGATGTGGGAGCAGATAAAACATCGCCTGGAACAGGAAATTACATCTGATAAAGCGAAATTGGGGAAAAAATAATCTGGTTGATTGGAAAGGAAGAAGAACGATGAGTATGGTTAAGACATTACTTGCACAAGTGAAAGAGTTTAAGAGAGACTCCATTCTGACTCCGATATTTATGTTTTTGGAAGTGGCGATGGAAATGCTGATACCGCTTTTGATGGCATCCATTATTGACGAAGGCGTCAACAAGGGCGATATGCATCACATCTTCGTCATAGGCGGTTACATGATTGTTGCAGCAATTGTAGGCTTGTTTGCAGGCTTGATGGGCGGTAAATTTGGTGCTAGCGCATCTGCCGGGTTTGCCCGTAACCTTCGTAAGGCGATGTTTGAGAACATTCAGACATTTTCCTTTGCGAATATTGATAAGTTTTCCACCGCAGGTCTTGTGACAAGATTGACGACAGATGTAACCAATTTGCAGAATTCGTATCAGATGATTCTGCGTCTGGGAATGCGTGCGCCGGCGAGTCTGATCGTTGCGATGCTGATGTCCTTTTATATCAGTCCGCAATTGGCAAGCATTTATCTGATTGCTGTTGTGATATTGGCGGTCATTGTATTTGGAATTATCTCCGTAGTGCGGAAGATTTTTGACTATGTATTTAAGAAATACGACGATTTGAACGAGAGCGTTCAGGAAAATATTGCAGGTATCCGAGTGGTCAAGGCCTATGTCCGTGAGGATTATGAAAAGGAGAAATTTCAGAAGGCCAGCGAAAATATTTACAAGTTGTTCCTGAAGGCAGAGCGTATTCTGGCATGCAATGCGCCGGTTATGATGACGACGGTATATACCTGTATTCTGTTGATCAGTTGGCTGGGTGCGAATATGATTGTTTCCGATCATTTTACAACCGGTGAACTGATGAGCATGCTCAGTTATTGCATGAACATACTGATGAGTCTGATGATGTTGTCAATGGTATTTGTCATGATTAC
>JAQYOA010000069.1 GCA_028727605.1 Lachnospiraceae bacterium | reverse complement strand
TACCATAGATGATGGAATTGCGCAGATGAAAGGGGCGAACTATTCCCGCCTGATTCTTAGCACCACCTATTCGGATGAATCCGAAGAAACTTCTGATTTCATCGGCAATTTGATCAATCTATGTGATGCGAAACTGAATGGGGATCATTACCTGATCGGATCGTCCGTTATGAACTACGAGATGGAAAATTCCTTTGACTCCGAAATGCTGATGATTACACTGATTACAGCACTGGCAATTTTTGCGGTGGTGGCACTGACATTCAAGTCTCTGATCATTCCGCTGATCCTGGTACTGATCGTACAGTGCGGCGTATATATCACAGTTACCACCATCGGACTTCAGGGCTACAGCATTTACTATCTGGCGCTGCTGATCGTTCAAAGTATCCTGATGGGTGCTACGATCGATTATGGAATCCTGTATACCAACTATTATCTGGAGAACCGGAAGGTCATGCCGGTGAAGGATGCCCTGATTACTGCCTACAATGGCTCCATCCACACCATCCTGACTTCGGGGCTGATTCTGATTCTGGTGACCGGCATTGTAGGAAATCTGTTTGAAAATCCCACGATTGGTCAGATCTGCAAGACCATTTCCACCGGTGCGCTGAGCGCATCCCTGTTGATCCTGTTTATACTCCCGGCGATCCTGGCAGTTCTTGATCGTTTCATAATCAGAAATAAGAAATTTCACAGGTAAAAGAGTCTTCACTGGCTTGCCAAAGATACTGAAAAACTGGCGGACGTGCTTGTCCGCCAGTTTTGTATTGTACAAATCTTCTGTATGGTAGGTTTGTCAGCTTTTTGAAAAAGACATCCTGATTTTTTTGATTCCGCGAAGGAAATGTCCGTTTGCCATTTCCAGAAGTCCCTGCATCAGACCGTCCGGCATCCCGCCTGAGATCTGCATGCTTCGCAGGGGAGAACCGGCGGAAGAAGCCATCAGCATCCGGAATTCCGGATTTTCATAGTCTATCTTTCCACCAAAACCCCTTGCCACGGTAAATTCCACTGCTTTGTACATAATCTTCATAAGCAGGGAGTAATCTTTCATTTCCTCTACGGTGTTGTCCATGGTAAAGCTGCCTTTTTTCAGAACGGCCGGTTCATACGGTCTGCCCATCACGGCTTCCCATTGGGATTTGGACGGCTTGCCCTGACAGTTTTCATACCAGGAATTCTTCTGCCAGGCAGGCGCAGGAATCTGTTCTCCGGTCACCTCCATACGAACACTTAAGTCAGCGATCTGAACAGTGTAGCTGCCACCCGGAATCTTCCAGCCCTCCTGCCAGAGGGCAAAAGAGCGATCGTCCAGTTCGAATACGACTTTTTTGCTTTCTCCCGGCTGCAGAAAAATCTTTTGAAAGCCTTTCAGTTCCCGTTTTGGACGGTGCAGGCCACTCCCTGGTGCAGCCACATAAAGCTGAACCACTTCCGCTCCGGGACAGCTTCCGGTGTTCGTTACCGTTACAGAAACGTTTCTGCCCTCTGCTTTCATATCGGAATAGGTAAAGCTGGTATAACTCAACCCGTATCCAAAGGGCCAGCGGAGAGGAACACCTGCTTTGTCATAATAGCGGTATCCTACATAAATTCCTTCTTCATAGAGAGCATCTTTTGTTTTTCCGTAAATTTCGGAAGACGGCACATCTGCATACGAATATGGCCAGCTCTCTGCGAGTTTCCCGCTTGGGTTCACTCTGCCGTAGAGCAAATCGGCAGCGGCCTCTCCTCCTGCCTGTCCGGGCAGACCCATATACAGAATTCCTTTGACCTTGTCCGCCCAAGGACATTCCACCACGCAGCCGCACAGCAGCACAACCACTGTGTTGGGATTGGCATCCGCCACCGCATCAATCATTCGGAGATGCCCCTCTGGCATTTTCAGATCCTCCCGATCAAACCCTTCGGATTCATATCGATCCGGCAGACCCGCAAACACAACTGCAATTTTTGCATTCCCGGCGGCCCGCACCGCTTCCGCGATCAGCATGTCCGTGGTATCCCCATGTTCATCGCAGCCGGGAGCGTAGACAGCACCGGGCAGAAAATCCAGAGGCTGACTCAGCTTTTTCGGATTGATGTGGCTGGATCCCGCCCCCTGGAAACGCATTTTCTTCGCCATAGAACCGATGACGGCAATTTGATCAGTTTCTTTTAGAGGAAGAACTGCATCCTCGTTTTTCAGAAGCACCGCGCCCTGCTCTGCTGCATCCCTGGCCAACATATGATGAGCTTCATAGTCACAGAACGCATCCTTTTTCAAAGTCTCTGCCGCCCGGAACACCAGTTTCAGCACCCTGCTGGCCGAATCATCCACGGCACTTTCCGGAAGTACGCCGGTTTTCACAGCCTCAAGCACTGCCTTTTCCATGTAAGCGCTGCCGCCCGGCATATTCAGATCACATCCCGCACGGAAGCCCCAAATCCGGTCGTTCATGGCTCCCCAGTCGGTGACCACCATACCGTCAAATCCCCACTCTCCGCGCAGAATATCACTTAACAGCACTTTATGATCACTGCAGTGAATCCCGTTTAGTTTGGGATAAGAACACATGACTGTGGCAGGTTTTCCTTCTCTGACGGCAATCTCAAAAGCGGTTAAGTACAGTTCCCGCAGGGTTCGATCGTCCAGAATACTATCGGAATTGAAACGGCTAAGTTCCTGAGAGTTCACTGCGAAATGCTTCAGGCTGGTGCCGACACCTGTACTTTCCATGCCCCGGATAAAACCTGCCGATAGTTTTCCCGTAAGATAGGGATCCTCACTGAAATATTCGAAATTCCGGCCGCATAAGGGATTTCGTTTCAGATTGACTCCGGGTCCCAGCACCAAACCCACGCCCTGCTCTTTTGCTTCCTCCCCAATGGCAGATGCGATCCGTTTGGGCAGATCCGGATCCCAGCTTCCCGCAACGGTAACCGCCGAAGGAAAGCAGACAGACGGACAGGACTCGTTAACTCCAAGCATATCTGCGCCGCTTCCCCTCTCCTGCTTACGCAGGCCGTTTGGCCCGTCACACATAAACAGGGACGGAATTCCGTATTTCTCAAATTGCTTCGTCTCCCAGAAGGACGCTCCGGAACAAAGAGCAATTTTCTCTTCCAGAGACATCTGTTTCAGAATTTTATCTATCTTCATTGGTTACCTCCCAAATTTCGTAAACTTCCGTTCCGGGTTCCTGCTCACGAACGGAGCCGTCCGGCAGAATCACTCTGGCAGTACAATTGACAGGAACAGTGATGGAATACACCACACTGCCTCCGCTCTTTTCCCAACCACTTTCCACCCGGCCATAAATACTGTCATAGACGGCCCGGGCATAGGTAAAGTGTCCTCCGGGATGGGGTGCCACGGTGAAATGGTTCTCGCCGTCCACCCGGATGCCGCACATGGTATCGAACAGCCATCGGCAGACCGCGCCTTTGGAATAGTGATCCAGTGAAGCTACGCCGCTGCCCTTGGCCTTATCGCCTTCCCAGGATTCCCAGATCGTGGTGGCACCGTTTTTCGGCATGGACAGCCAGCCCGGGATCTCCTCATTTTCCAGCAGCCGGTACGCTGCCTCCGGATCAATCTCCATCAGCACATCCAGAATCAGTGGTGTAGACAAAAAGCCAGTTCCCAACCGCCAGTTATAATGCTCCAGAGCCTGAATCAGCCGCCGTCTGGCAAATGCAGTCTGATCTTCGTCCAGCAGATCAAAGGCCAGAGGACGTACAAGCCTTGCCTGCCTGTCCGTATCCAGAGTAAATTTCTCTGTTTTTACCATAGCCTGATAGGCCGCCCGACAGCCATCCCGGTACTGTATATAGCGCGGAACATCTTCATTTTTTCCCAGACACTCTGCAATTTCTGCCATCAGAGCACAGATGTAAGCCGTATAGGCAGTGGAAACCTCCGGGTGAGGTCCGGCGAAATCCATAAAGTGCATGACATAGATATCCTGCGGCTCTGCCCATTCATCATAGGCCTGCCCCCGATTAACCAGATACCGTTTTGCATCGCCGCGAATACCTACACGTCGTGCAAAGGGACCACCCCATTTTCCACAGCGGCTCATCATAAATTCAGCATATCGTTTCATACCGTCGTAACGGCGCTCCAAAATACTCCGGTCTCCGTACTGCTTCCACAGCGTATAAGGCATAATGACACCCGCATCGGCCCAGCCCACACTGCCGTTCATCCACTTCATATAGCTGTCCACACCGCCCTCGGGAGCAATCTGAGGCAGACAGCCGTTTTTCCTCTGCCAGTCGTACATGTCGTTCAGAAACTTTTCTGCCATGGGCTCATAGTTGAACAGGAAGCTGGCGGTGGAGCAAAAGATCTGGGCATCCCCCGCCCAGCCGTGACGCTCACGGGTAGGACAGTCCGTGGGCAGATCCGCGTGATTGTTTCTGGCACTCCACACGGTATTCTCTACCAGCTTGTTCAGCAGGTCATTGGAACTTTCAAACCAGCCCGTACGCTCCATATCGGAATAAACTGCGACTGCAGTGAAATCCTCCGGTTGAAAAACCACATCCGTCTCCACCAGAACGTACTGAAAACCGAAAATGGCAAAGGTAGTTTTGTAGTGATTTTCTCCGTCGCTGCAGATATATTCCACTTGCTGCAGCGGTGTTGTAATTTTCTTATTGGAACACTGAATATTTTTCTGGGTAAATTCCCCGTTCTCGTCCAGCAGCTCACCAAAACGGAGAAAGATTCTCTGTCCCGCCCGGGCAGTAACAGTAAATTCCGCGTATCCCGCAATATTCTGACCAAAATCCAGAACTGTCCTGCCGGAAGGTGTGGTAATCCTCTTTGGTTTGAGACGCTCCTGCTCTGTCACAGCAACATTATCAGAGGCGGTAGGAATCACAGGATGGGATGTGATCTTAGCCCGATCTGTATAGCCGGGCACTCTGGCTGCATCCACAACCTCACCATCCTTGTTGTCAGCAAATCGGATGGGGCCGTCATTGCTCCACTCCCAGCTTTCGTCCGTGGCAATAATCTGCACGCTGCCGTCAGAGCGGGTGATTTCCAGCTGAGCGAGCAGCTTGGTTTCCGTCCCATACTGATTTTTCAGTCCCCACGCACCGCAGGAACCGCGATACCATCCGTCGGCAAGCTGAACCGTCAAAGTATTTTCACCTTCTCGCAGCAGCTCCGTCACATCGTAGGTCTGATACTGCACCCGTTTTCGATAATCGGTAATTCCGGGAGCTAAAATGAACACTCCGATACGAACACCGTTCATCCTCGCCTCGTACAAACCGCAGGCGGTAATATACAGCCGGGCCTTTGCGATATCCGAAGAAACGAATTTCCTGCGAAAGCAGTCCACGGGATAGCGACGTTTTTTGTTCACTTTGTAATTTCCGGTAATCCATTTGGCCTGCCAGCTGTCAATTCCGGTTTCAAATCCACCTTCCGCCCAGTCGCCCGGGGTTCCCTTTTCATCCCAGAGCCGGATCTTCCACAGTACTCTGGTTTTGTATGGTACCGGTCCGCCGCCCCACTGTGAGCGCATGGCGCAGCTTTCCACCTTGCCGCTGTCCCAAAGCAGCTTTCCTTTCTCATCCCCGGCAACAATCTGATAGGCGCTCTGCTTCCTGCCTCCCTGACAGTTCCAGAACAGGCGAGGTGCTTTATAATCAATACCAATCGGGTTCGATAAATACTCTGTTTTCAACCGAATCGCTTTCATACTGTCTCTCCTCAAATATTCTGGTCTTTCACAAGCTGCTTCTCACGCCGGGCCTGAATTTCCTCCTGCTTTTTGCCGATATCCTTTTCCACGTTCAAAAAGATCAGAAGACCTGCCAGGATCACACCGGTAAACACCTCAAGCCCCACAAAGCCAAAGGTAATCACATTTTTTACCATCTCGCTCTGAGCAGCAGCAACGGTGACACCGTTTACGATTTCCGGAGCGACATAACCGGCGCCGGAGAGCATTCCATTGAAAATACCGGTACAGATGCCAATCATAGCAACGGCAATAATATTATAGATCGACATGGCAAGCCCGTCACTTCGAAATCCCGTCTTCCACTCCATATGATCCAGCACATCCGCAAACAGTGCCATAAATACATAAGCACAGGGCAAACCTCCGATATTCTTGATAAACTGACCGACAAGCATAAGCGTCATATTCGTCGGGAACATCCAGCAGATGACACCGCCGATGGCATAAAGGATAAAACCGGCCAGGGTCACATTCCGCTTGCCGAATCTTTTTGCCAGAGGCCATACGGCAAAAATACCGATACCCATGGGGATACCGCCAATCACAGAAATCATCGTCTGGGTAAAACCATCATTATAGGTGCCAAGCACATAATTGCAGAAATAGACCAGACTGATATTCTTAATACTGGTTCCCATGGTGTAGATCAGAAAATAGGTGTAAATAAGAAGCATGTATTTGTCGGTAAAGATCGCTTTCAGCTGCTTCCCAAACGGGACAGAATCTGTTTCACCCGCTTCCTCATTTTCCAGAGTGACACGTTCCTTGGTAAAGTAATATTCCAGCAATGTCAAGGGCAGCGCAAGAATGGACAGAACGCTCATCAGCGCGATCCATTTTCCCTTATCCACGCCGATTTTTGGCATGATGACCATGGGAAAAACAAGTGCCACCAGAATACCGGACATCATGATGGTTGCGATCTGATTAAACACAGACAGATTGCCTCTTCCGGTTGTATCTCTGGTAGACAGAGGCACCATCAGATTGTGACTCATATTAAAAATGGTATACGAAAAAGAGTTAAACAGATTATACGATACCATAACCCAGATGATCTGTACCGTCTCAGAAGCGTTCGGTACCGTAAACAGCAAAATTCCGGTGAGTGCAAGCAGCGGTGCACTCAAAAGCAGCCAGGGTCTTGCTTTTCCCTCCGGTGTATGCGTACGGTCGATTACATATCCCATGACCACATTTGTAACGGCATCCACGACCTTTGAAATAATCGGAAATACGACCAGAAACGCACCGCCCCAGACCGTTGTCAGTTTCAGAACATCCGTGTAGTACACGTTCAGATAAGTTGCAAGCACTGCGTTCAAAAGCAATGCTCCGGCAGGACCCAGCAGGTAGCCCAGCCATTTTTCCGCCTTTCCCACGTCCTTCCCCCAAATGCGGCTTTGCAGGATTTTACTTTTCCACAAATTGTGTTTTTCCATACTATTTTTTCCTCCGTTCTGCCCAAGGCACATTGAAATTCTATCCCTATCATACTATTTTTCCTTGTTCATCTCTTGTACAATTGTGTCCGACACGATATAATTGTGTCAGGTTGGGAGGTACAGTTATGGAAGATTTAGACATTTGCTATTTATGCACCTTGATCGCAAATCTATCGGGAATTCCGGTTCGGATTTTCAATCAGGGCTCACTCACTTTTTTTCATTCGGTTGTTCACCTTCCCAAAGATCCTCTGACCGTTTATCAGTCTGAAATTCTTCAGATAAAGGAGCACATCAGTTATTTTTCTACGGAGCATTTCCACTATTACGGCATTGTAAATTCCGGTGCTATCAAAATTGTGGTCGGTCCGACAAGACAGATTCCAGACACGGAACAGGAACTGCGTGAACTGGCATTTCGTGCAGACGTGGAGGCGGACGATGTGGAGGATTTCATCTCCGGTATGCAGGGCATAGTCCGTATGCCGCTGGAAAGTGTCATGCAGATGCTTTGTACTGTCAATTATGTTCTCAATGGCGAAAAAAAATCGCTCCAGAACATTTCCATTCTGGATTCCGTGCAGCAGCAGATCATCCTGTCCGGAGAACAGAAACACACAGAAAAGGCTTTCTCGGATGAGCCCTCAAAGCAGGATTACCGTCTTCACAACACCTATGATCTGGAACAGACCATGATGAATATGATTCGCAAGGGAGATTCCGCCGCTCTGCGGGAATGGATTGCCCATGCTCCCGCCGTCCGCGGCGGTGTTCTGGCACCGGATCAGCTCCGTCAGCGAAAAAATACCTTCATCGTTACCGCAACGCTCTCTTCCAGGGCGGCTATCCGCGGCGGTCTGACTGTGGACGATGCTTTCACCTTAAGCGATTCCTACATTCAAAAATGCGAATTGCTGAACAATCCGAACCGGATCATGAATCTGCAATATCATATGGTGCTTGATTTTACGGAACGGGTGGAACGTCTTCGAAAAGGAAGAAATCCGTCACAGCTCATCATGGATGTCTCCAACTACATTTTGCACCACATGTCAGAAGCAATTTCCGTAGAAGCGATGGCAAAAGAACTCTTTATGAGCCGGACTTATCTTTCCAAACGGTTCAAAGCCGAAAGCGGTGAGACCCTGACCGATTTCATTCTGAAAGAAAAAACAGAGGAAGCAAAACGCCTCCTCCGCTATTCGGACAAATCTCTGACCGCCATCGGTCTGTATCTCGGCTTTTCCTCCCAAAGCCATTTCTCACGGGTTTTTCGAAAATATGCTGCTCTCTCTCCGGGTGAATATCGTCAAAAACACACCAAATGATCGGCAATGCAGCAGCGGTTTTGGCTGGAATTATCCTGATACGGACTTATCCTGCATTTTATTCCGAATGCCCTGCGGTAATGAAAGACTTCAGTTCTTTTGCCGCCGCATTTAGCGGATGCCGGGAATCGTACACCATGCAGACATTCCGCTCCGGAATGGATTCTTTCAAAGAAATTGGTACAATGCTCTGTTCCAGGATTGCTTCCTTTGCCATAGGCTCAGGCAAAAACGCAAGTCCCAGTTCGCATTTTACCAGGGAAAGAATCTGGTCAGTGGTTGCCGCCTCCGTATCCGGATTCAGCTCCAGACCATAGGAGAGAAATATCTGATGGTAAAACCGGAATGTCATCGTTTCCCTGCCAAGACAGATCAGGGGATATTTTTTCAGATTAGCAAGTGAGAACACCTGGTTTCTCAAAGCAGCAAATGTTCTGCCTCCCACAAGAATTTCCCGAAATGGCTGAAGATCGATCTGCTTAAGCGGAGATTCCACTTCTGCAGGAGTAGTCACAACGGCAAAATCGATTCTTCCGCTTTTCACCGCTTCAATCGCCTGTGGCGTGGAATGGTTATACAGTTTCAAACGGATTCCAGGATAGTCCATATGAAAGGCTTTCAGTTTGTCCAGAAGAAAAATACTCAGTGCCGTCTCACTGGCTCCAATGGAGATGCTTCCATGACAAAGACCAGTACTGTCAGCTAACTCTTCTTCCGCCGCAAAAAGCTGTAACATGGCAGCTGAAACATGGGTATACAGTTTCTCTCCCTCCGGCGTCAGACAAATACCGCGATTGGTACGGACAAAAAGAATACACTGAAGCTGATGTTCCAGACAATTCATAGCTCTCGTCACATTGGGCTGACTGCTGCCCAAAGCATGAGCCGCTTTTGTAAAATTCTGATATTTTGCCACGTAATAGAAAATTTTATAGTATTCCAAATTTACATTCAAACCAGTTGCCTCTTTTACCATATCATTTTATGATTGCTATTATATCAATAATAGTTTTTACACATCTCTGCAAATTCAGTATAATGGATACCAGTTCCAAAAACAAGGGAAAAGAACAAACCACTTAGGAATAAAATCCGGAGGCAACATCATGAAAAGTCTGATACAGCAGAAATCTCACAAACAAATGTCTGAATCTTTCCTAACCGCTGCCTTTTTGTCTATATCCGGAGGTCTTCAGGATTCCTATACCTATATTTCCAGGGGGCATGTATTTGCCAACGCCCAGACGGGCAATATTGTCCTTCTGAGCCAGCAACTCTGTAATGGAGAATTTCGAATAGTTGTGCATTATCTGATACCCGTTCTGTTTTTTGCTTTCGGAGTAGCGGCAGCAGAGCTGATCCGTCAGAAGTATCAAAACGCCCGGCGGATTCATTGGAGACAGTTGGTCTTAGTCATCGAAATGATCCTCCTGTTCCTGGTAGGATTCTTTCCGGGGACATGGAATCTGTTGGCAAACGCTATGGTTTCCTTCGCCTGTGCCATGCAGGTGCAGGCTTTCCGGAAAGTCAACAGCTATGCGTTTGCCAGTACCATGTGCATCGGCAATCTGCGCAGCGGAACCGAGAGCCTGTCCATTTACCTGCGCGACAAACGGCCGGAGGCGCTGCGCAAGGCGCTGCATTATTAC
>JAQYOA010000068.1 GCA_028727605.1 Lachnospiraceae bacterium | reverse complement strand
CGGGAATTAAAGGAAAACGGCATGCTGTTTACGGAAGATATTTATGAGAATGCCATTGAACAGTTTTCAAACCGCCCGACAGTGGTAAAGGCGCTCTGCCTGCACATTGCCCATGACTGCAATCTGGCCTGCCGCTATTGCTTCGCGGAAGAAGGAGAATACCATGGCAGAAGAGCTCTGATGTCTCTGGAGGTTGGAAAAAAAGCGCTGGATTTTCTGATTGCAAACTCCGGCAGCAGAAGAAATCTGGAGGTGGACTTTTTCGGCGGCGAGCCTCTTATGAACTGGCAGGTAGTGAAAGACCTGGTTGCATATGGAAGAGAACAGGAAAAGCTTCATAATAAGAATTTCCGGTTTACTCTGACTACCAACGGAGTATTACTCAATGATGAAGTCATGGAGTTTTGCAACCGGGAGATGGGCAATGTGGTTCTGAGCATTGACGGAAGAAAAGAGGTACATGACCGTATGCGTCCGTTCCGTAAAGGAGATGGCAGCTATGATCTGATCGTGCCGAAATTTCAGAAGTTTGCTGAGAGCCGGAACCAGGACAAATATTATGTCCGCGGAACATTCACACATTATAATCTGGATTTTGCCAGTGATGTTCTGCATCTGGCGGATCTGGGATTCAAACAGATTTCTGTGGAGCCGGTAGTTGCACCGCCGACGGAAGATTACGCCATAAGGGAAGAAGATCTTCCGATTATTTTTGAGCAGTATGATATTCTGGCAAGAGAGATGATCAAACGCCATAAAGAGGGAAGAGGATTTAATTTCTTCCATTTTATGATTGATCTGACCGGCGGACCATGTGTATACAAGCGTCTCTCTGGATGCGGTTCGGGAACAGAATATCTGGCAGTAACGCCGTGGGGAGACTTTTATCCCTGTCATCAGTTCGTGGGTGAAAAGAAATTTATCCTCGGAAATGTGGAAGAGGGAGTAAGAAATACGGAACTTGTCAATGAGTTCAAAAAATGCAATGTCTATTCGAAAAAGGAATGCAGTCAGTGTTTTGCGCGTTTCTACTGCAGCGGAGGCTGTGCGGCGAATTCCTACAATTTCACGGGAAAAATCAATGATACCTATGAGATTGGCTGTAAAATGCAGCAGAAGAGAATTGAATGTGCATTAATGATAAAAGCTGCTTTGGCAGAGGAAGCAGAAGATTAAACAGAAAAGAGGAATTAGCGGCATGAAAAAGAAAAATCAAAGCATCGCGGTACTCATCCTGTCCGTTCTCGTGACGGTACTTCTGGGATGGACGATGCTTGTAGGCTGGGGACCGACAGGAACCGGTGCCATGGAAAACATCAATCTCGGCCTGGATCTGTCCGGCGGTGTCAGCATTACCTACCGTGCAGTGAAAGAGAATCCAACAGACGAGGAAATGTCTGATACCAGATTCAAACTGGAACAGCGTGCGCAGCAGTACAGTGAAGAAGCACAGGTGTATCAGCAGGGAGATGACCGGATCACAATCGAGATTCCGGGAGCTACCGATGCGACAGTGATTCTGGAGGATCTTGGAAAGCCGGGAAGCCTGTATTTTATCAAAGAGACAGATGCAGACGGAAACAGCAACTATATCTATGACAGCACCGGTAATTATGTGCTGAATAACAAAACTCTGGAAGAACTGGAAGAGGATGGTTCGATCGTTCTGACCGGCAAGGATGTAAAAGGTGCTGAGGCCCTTCATCAGACGAATCAGACGACGCAGGCCACAGAGAGTGTGGTACAGCTGACCCTGACCGATGAAGGAAAAGAAAAATTTGCTACTGCGACACAGGAGGCATACTCCAACGGTCAGAGCATTGGAATTTATTATGACGATTCTTTTGTCAGCGTTCCGAGTGTAAATGCTGTGATCGATGACGGAATTGCAATTATTTCCGGCGGAGATATGGACTGGGATAAAGCGAGCAAACTTGCGTCCACTCTTCGGATCGGTTCCCTTTCCCTGGAACTGGAAGAGTTAAATTCCAGTGTCGTGGGAGCTCAGCTGGGCTCTGAGGCGGTTTCCACAAGTGTAAAGGCAGGTGCGATCGGACTTCTGCTGATTATCATTTTCCTGATTGCGGTTTACCGTGTGCCCGGTATTGCTGCAGGATGGGCGCTGCTGATCTATGTGGAACTGGAACTGATTGCGCTGAATGCATTTGACCTTACCTTGACGCTTCCGGGTATTGCCGGTGTTATTCTTTCCATTGGTATGGCAGTTGATGCAAACGTAATTATCTATGCGCGTATGCAGGAAGAAATTGCATCCGGAAAGAGTATTTCTTCTTCGATTCGTGCCGGTTTCCAGAAAGCGACCTCTGCAATTCTGGACGGAAACATTACGACTCTGATCGCTGCAGCAGTTCTGTATGCGTTTGGAAGCGGAAGTGTCCGCGGCTTTGCCATGACACTGGCCCTTGGTATTGTTCTTTCCATGTTTACTGCCCTAGCAGTTTCAAGACTCCTTGTCAACTGCCTGTATGGTTCCGGTATCAAAAACGAAAAATGCTATGGAAAGCAGAAACCGAGAAAGAAACTCTCCTTTGTAGAGCACAAAAAGATTTATTTTACCATTTCCG
>JAQYOA010000067.1 GCA_028727605.1 Lachnospiraceae bacterium | reverse complement strand
GAAAGGATTTTTTGATCCTTCTCCCGGACGGAGCTTTTTTATCTTTTCTGTTTATTTTTCCACTTTCATGATCTTTACATCATACTTTTTGAGGACTGTGTCCTGATCTGCCGTCTCACCGGTGATCAGATCCGTCTTTCCTGCAAATTCTTCCGGAAGCTTCTGCTCCTGATCCTGAAAATTCATCACAAAATAATACCGATCATTTTCGGTTTCTCTGCAGCAGACTTCCAGTGCGGTCGGAGTGCTCACCAGCGGCTGTACGCCGGACTGCCCGATGGCCTGATTCAGAACCTCCTCGATTCCATCCTCATGCAGATTCGTTCCGATATAGTAAACAGAACCTTCGCCAAACTGATTTCTGGTCACTGCCGGCATTCCTGCATAGAAATCACTCTCATATACGCCCAGCTGTTCTGCGCCTTCCAGATGCATCAGATCGCAGAGTACGCCGCAGGTGTGAATCGTTCCGTCGGCAAATACAACCCCGTTAAACTGTTCCGGAGCAAGGGCATCCACTTCTTCCACCCACACACCGGCCAGATCGCGCAGCGGGCCCGGGTAGCCTCCCAGATGTACATTGTCTGACTGATCTACAATACCGCTCATATAAGTAGTGATCAGAATTCCGCCCTCTTTTACAAACTTCTCCAGAGTTTCCTTCATTCCCTCTTTCACCATGTACAGAACCGGTGCCACAATCACTTTATAGCGTCCGAAATCCGCATCCACCGGGATCATATGTACCGGAATGTTCTTGTTATAGAAGTAACGGTAATACTGGTGAATCTGATCCACGTACTTCAAATCCTCTGTCGGTCCGCTGATGTATTCCAGCGCCCAATAGTTATCCCAGTCAAAAATAACACCAACCTGTGCCGGGTTTACTGCTCCAAGTGTCTCGCTTCCAAAGCTTTCCAGCTCTTTTCCCAGCTGCTGAACTTCACGGAAGACACGGGTATTCTCATTTCCCACATGACCAATCACCGCACCATGGAATTTCTCACAGCCTCCCACACTTCTTCTCAGCTGGAAGAACTGGATGGTATCTGCTCCGTGTGCCATCGTCTGATAGCTCTGCGCGCGCATCTGACCCGGACGCTTCAGAGAATTGTATTTCTGCCAGTTCTGCTGGCTCGGTGTCTGTTCCATCAGCATAAACGGCTGATCCTTCAGTCCGCGCATCAGATCATGACACATAGCGTTATAACTCCATGGCGTGTTATAGGCCGGATAGTTATCCCAGGAGACAATATCCATCTCTTTCGCCCATTTGAAATAATCCAGTTCCTTGTAGGTTCCCATCAGGTTGGTCGTGATCGGGGTATCCGGATCAAAACGACGGATCGCATCGCGCTCTGCCTTAAAGTTTTCCAGAATGCTGTCGGAATTAAATCTGAGATAATCGATAGAAAGCCCCGCAAACGCCGTCTTATGCTCTCCGATTCCTTCTCCAAGCGCATTTGGCAGTACAATTTCATCCCAGTCTCCGATCAGGTGTCCCCAGAATTCCATGTTCCATGCCGCATTTAATGCATCCAGTGTATGGTATTTTTTCCGCAGCCATACGCGGAAAGCTTTCTCACAATTCTCACAGTAGCATCTTCCGCCGTATTCATTGTTCACATGCCAGCAGGCAACATGCTCATTGCTTCCGTACCGCTCGGCCAGTTTCGCTGCCAGCGCAGCAGAATATTTCTGATAAACCAGAGAGTTCGGGCAGGCATTGTGACGCTGTCCGAATTTATGTTTTCTGCCCTCATAGTCTGTGCGCTCCACTTCCGGATAACGTTTTGCCATCCAGGCCGGCAATGCTCCCGTCGAAGTCGCCAGCACAATGTCGTAATTCTCCCTGCTCAGCATATCAATAATTTTATCCAGCTCGGAAAAGTCATAGGTTTCCTCTGACGGCTGAATCTTTGCCCAGGAAAAGACATTGATCGTAGCACTGTTAATGCGTGCATCCTTAAAGATTCTCATGTCTTCCTTCCAGATCTCCTCCGGCCACTGATTCGGGTTATAATCTCCTCCGTAAAGAATTCTCTTAAATTTATGCTCCATTGTTTTTCCCTTTCCTGTTCTTTTTTTGCCATTCCAATTGCAGCGGACTGCTTTGCACTGTAAAATCGCTATTCTTATTATAACCCGTCTGGACAAACTGTTGTGTAAGATGTTAAACTAAATAATATAACATTTTGAAACTAATTTCTTAAGGCAGGTAAGATCCATGGCAATTTACTTTCGCAACTTTCCGATCACGGAACCTTTTCTCTTTGACTCTCTCGGGAATCACTGGCACCAGGAACCCACTTCCCGTCCAAAAGGCTTTCCCCACTATCATTATCTTCAGACGGAAGAAGGCTGCGGAGTTGTACAGGTTCAGGGAAAAACCTATGCTCTGGAACCTTTGGAAGGAATCCTGATTGCTCCCTTTGTTGAGCATTCCTACCATTCCGCTTCCCAAAGCTGGTTCACACTCTTTGCCACATTTACGGGAACTCTGGAAGGAAGTATCCCGGCCATTGTCGGAAATGCGTCCGTGATCTTTGTAAACAGCGCTCACGGTGCCATCCTTTCCGAACAAATCGAAAGTGCCATTCAAAAATACAAAAACCCTCCCGCAGATATCCGGGAATTGTCTCTGGACTGTTACCGGACACTGCTCTCTCTGTCCGATCAGAGCCGCACCGCTTCTCTGTCCGACGACCCCTCCTATCAGAAATATGTTCTTCCGGTAATAAAAGCAATTGAAACTGACTATGCGCTGGATGTAACCGCAGACGCACTCTGTCGTCTGGTCTATGTCACTCCCCAGTATTTATCCAGACTGTTTGTCCGCTACGTAGGCTGTTCCGTATATGAATATCTGACCTCCTACCGCATCAGCAAAGCCAAGGAATTTTTGCTGACCTATCGCCAGATGCAGATACAGGAAATCGCCCGCCGGGTGGGATACGCAGATACCAGCCATTTCATCAGTATGTTTCGAAAGGCCACCGGCATGACACCGGCGGCCTTTCGAAAGATGAATTAAAAACGATATACTTTTGTCTCATAGGCCGCAAGGAGAACTTCCCCTTTCGACTCTTTTTCCTGCCACAGATCATAGGCCGGTGCTTTCAGAATGATTTTCTGACAGGTGCCTGTATAATTCAGCACGAACAGATAGTTTTCGTCTCCCTTTGACCGCACTGCCAGTTCACATTCTTCGGGAATCTCGATGATCTTCCCATACGGATTTTTCACACCCAGCTTTTCCAGAAATACTTCGGCACTCTGTTCCGTAAAAGCACCTCCGAAATAATACGCTTTTCCCTTTCCGTAAGGATGCGAAATCAGAGCCGGCGTTCCCTCGTAATATCCTGTTGAAAAACGGGCCTCAACCTGAGCCCCCGGAAGCGGGGAGAGCAAATCATTGAACACTGCGGTTTCCAGATACGTGCCATCCCAGTCTGCCGGAACGATTCCGCCTTCTTCCGGCGAAATCAGCGTATATTCCGGAATATCTGTTCCGGTCACTTCCGAAAGCAGCCCCGGAAGATGATCCATCACACATTTTCCGTGAATCTCTTTGTATCCGCTGCGGCAGCCTACCACAAGACAGCCTCCGTTTTCCACGTAGCGTTCCAGAATTTCAGCGCGTTCCTTTGTCATAATCACAGCGTGAGGATAGAACAAAACCTGATACTGTGCCAGATCCTTTTCCGTCATATGGTCCAGATAACAGTAATCAAACGGTGTGTGGGTTTTCTGGCAGGCCAAAAACAGCGCCATATAGCTTGCCTCGTCCACCATTTTGTGCCATTTATCCAGACCCGCATCCCAAAGATTGTCGTAATCCTTTAGAATTCCCACTTTTGCCTGATAAACGGAGCCTGCTGCAGCATTCATCTTCTGCAGCTTTTCGTGCACTGCAGTCACTTCCGCCAGACGGCGGTTGTCACGACCTGAATAGTCAAGAATACCGTGCCAGTAAATTTCCGTACCGATCGTGGAGGTACGCCAACGGAAATAACTGATATAATCCGCTCCGTGAGCAATGCTTTGCATCGTCCAGAGTGTCAGCTGCCCCGGCTTTGGAGTGGGTGCCATCATTCCTGTATTCCATCCATTCGCCCCGGACTGCTGCTCCATAATGCCAAAAACCGGTGAAATGGCACGCACCTCGCTTAAGTTCCGGCTCCATTTTCTGTCTTTTGCCGGATCCTCCCTTTCGTAGGAGTCCAGACAGTAGGCAAAATTCGGATAGGAATCATACATAAACACATCCAGGCTCTCCTGCGTCATACGATGATTGTCCAGATTGCCGAACAGCCCGTTGGTGGTAACAAAATCGCCCGGTTTCAAATATTTGCGGATGATATCACTTTGCATCTTCGCAAAACGGCAGGCGCTGTCTGATACAAATCGTGTGTAATCCAGAACTTCATGGGGATTTGTAGCGTTGCTGATGGTTTTTCTCGGCACATGAATTTCTTCCCATGCAGTGTAGGTCTGATTCCAGAATACCGTTCCCCAGGCCTCATTGAGAGCCTCCAGTGTCCCGTACCTTTTCTTCAGGAACTCGCGGAACGAAATGGTATCACTTTCCGAATAAAAGACATCAATTTCACAGTTCAGCTCATTGTCAATCTGCCATCCGACTACATTGGGATGAGGTGCATAATGAGCAGCTGATTTTTCCACAATTCTCCGGCACAGCTCCTGATATTTCGGCGAGTTATAGTTGTAATGACGCCGCGCTCCGTGACGATACAGTGTTCCGTCCATGTCCGCATTCAGCACCTCCGGATATTTCTCGGTAAGCCACGCCGGAGGAGTTGCCGTTGGGGTTCCAAAGATCACCTGCATCCCGGTTTTTCTCGCTGTTTCCAGAAAACGATCAAAAAAGGAATAATCAAAAACGCCTTCCTCCGGCTCAATTTTGCTCCAGGCAAATTCCGCAATCCGGACCGTCTCAATCCCGCAGGAAAGCATACGGTTCAGATCCTCCTCCCAAAGTTCCTCGCTCCAGTGCTCCGGATAATAACAGGTTCCAAGTGTAATTCTTTTTCCGTCCAGTAATTTCAATTTTTCTTTCCCTCCCTTTTCCTCAGTGCACTGAATTTAAAGTAATAAATCAAAAATGCGATGGATGTGATCACCCAGGTCAACGGATAGCAAAAAGCCGCTCCCTTTAATGTGTGATAATGAGGCAGACCAAAAATCATCCACAGAATCCGCACACCGCAGATGCCAAGTCCTGTAATAACCATAGGAATCCAGCAGTCTCCTACACCGCGAAGGGAACCGGATAGAATCTCAATCGCAAGATAGGTAAAAAACGTCGGAACCATAAAATGCAGAAGGCTGTTGCTGATCTGGCGCACCGCTGCATCCGAGGTGAAAAGACTCATCAGCGGACCGCCTCCAAACCAGAGGGCAACCGACATGATAGAAGTCATAATCACTGACAGCCCTGCACTGACACGGATCCCTTTGTGGACTCTGTCGATGCGGCCTGCCCCATAATTCTGGCCCACAAAGGTGGTCACGGAAATTCCAAGGGCATTGACCATCATCCAGAACAAGCCATCCACCTTTCCATAGGCGGCCCATGCGGCTACATTATCCGTTCCAAGACCGTTGACACCGGCCTGAATGATCACGTTGGATACGGAATACATAACCGACTGCATACCGGCCGGAAAACCGATCCGTACAATCCGTCTTAACATAATCCCATCAATTTTAATCCTGGAAAGTTCCAGACGGTAAATATCCCGTGTTTTCATCAGGGCTCCCATAACAAGCACTGCGCTGATCAACTGAGAAAGAATCGTCGCTAAAGCGGCTCCCAGAACACCAAGTCCCAGGGCAGCCACCAAAAGGAAATCCAGAATAATGTTGGTGAAACAGCAGACAATCAGAAAATACAGCGGCCTCTTGGAATCCCCGATCGCGCGGAGAATTCCGGAACCCATGTTGTACAGCAGATTTCCCACAGTTCCGAGAAAATAAACCCGGATATAAACCAGCGCATGTTCCATTACATCAGACGGTGTGTTCATCAGTTCCAGCATTCCTCTCGACCCGATGATTCCAATCGCCATCAGCACCAGGCCGCCCAGAATGGAAAACGCGACCGAAGTATGAACCGCCCACTGTACCTTCTCTCTTTTTCTTCCGCCGTAATACTGGGATATAATGACCGTTGCTCCACTGGAAAGTCCGGTAAAAAATCCCACCAGCAGATTAATCAGTGTACCTGTGGTACCTCCCACAGCCGCCAGCGCCTGCTTTCCCACAAAGTGTCCGACAATCATGGCATCCGCTGTGTTGTACAGCTGCTGAAAAAATGTTCCGAATAAAATCGGAAAAAAGAAAAACAAAAGCTGCTTCCAGATAACCCCTTCCGTAATCTGATTGGTTCCGGAAGCTTTGTTTGCCCCCGCATACTCACTCATTTTTGCTAATCCCTTTCCCCCATCTGTCTTATCTTTCCTGATTCAGATAAGATTCCAGAAAATCAAAAAGCACCTGCATCTGTTCTCTGGTTCCGACGGTGATTCTCAAATAATTATCAATCCTTGGCTTGTCAAAATATCTGACATAAATGTGCTGTTCCCGAAGCGCCTGAAAAATTTCTTTTGCCGGGATCGCCTTGTGTGTGACAAAAATAAAATTCGCTTTGGAATCCCCAAAGGAGAAGCCAAGACGCGTAAACTCCTCTTTGGCCCATTCCCTTGTTTCCACCACTTTTGCAACCGTCTCCTGAAAATACTCCCTGTCGCGGAACACTGCAGCCCCCACGGCAATCGTAATCTGATTCATCGTATAAGAATTAAAGGAATATTTCACATCATTCAGATACCGGATCATTTTCTCATTTCCGATGGCGTATCCGATCCGCATGCCTGCCAGTGATCTGGATTTCGATGTCGTCTGTACCACCAGCAGATTTTCATATTTCTCCAGCAGCGGAAGAGCCGATACCGCTCCAAAATCCACATAAGCTTCATCCACAATCACTGCCACATCCGGATTGTGCTGCAGAATCGATTCGATGGCATCAAGGGGAAGCTCTACACCCGTAGGCGCATTGGGATTCGGAAATACAATACCGCCGTTCGGATGATTCTCCGCAAAATACTGCTCCGGTACGATCTGAAATTCTTCATCCAGAGCAATACGCTCATAGGGAATCCGGAATTCCTCAGCCCAGACATCATAAAAAGAATAGGTGATATCCGGAAACAGAATCGGTTTCCCGGAATTAAAGAAGGTCATAAACGCCATCGCAAGAACATCATCGCTTCCCACACCCACAAAAACCTGTTCCGGATTTACCTGATAGGTATCCGCAATGGCATTCACAAGCTCCGCAGCTGTCGGGTCCGGATAGAGGCGAAGTGTATCTTCCTCAAAAGCCTGCAGTACTTTTGCCGCCCGGGCAGAAGGCGGATAAGGATTCTCATTTGTATTCAGTTTAATCATACCTTCCTGCCTTGGCTGTTCCCCGGGAACATAAGGTACTACTTTTCTTACATTTTCTTCCCACTTACTCATTGGTCTTGTCCTCCCTGTTCTGTCATTGATTGCGAAGCCGCTCTGTCATCCTCTCCGTTTCCAGGTAGACGGATAAAACAGAATCAGCATTGGGAATAATTCCAGACGGCCTGCCAGCATGTCAAAAATCAGGACCAGCTTGGAAATCGGGCTGTATGCGCTGTAATTTCCCATCGGTCCTACCATATCCAGACCCGGTCCGATATTGTTCAAGGTAGCGGCTATCGCCGTGAAATTCGTCTCAAAAGAAAATTCATCAAAACTGATCACCAGCATGGAACCAGCAAAAATTACAAGATACACAATTATAAACACATTGATTGCCCGAAGCACCTCATGTTCAACTGCGTGGTCATCAAAGCGAATTCTTTTCACACTTCTCGGATGCACAATTGCCGTCAGTTCTTTATGTACTGTCTTCAAAAGAATCAGAATTCTGGAAACCTTGATTCCGCCTCCGGTGGAGCCGGCACAGGCGCCCACAAACATCAGCATCACCAGAATCGTCCTGGATAATTCCGGCCAGAGGTTGAAATCCGCCGTGGCAAATCCGGTGGTGGTGATAATCGATCCGACCTGGAATGCAGCATGACGCAGTGCCTCTCCGATGGTCGGATACAGGTTATGAATATTCCAGGTAATCACACCGATACTCATAAGAATAATCAGGAAATAAGCCTTTACCTCCTGCGACTGGAATGCCGATTTCACCTTTTTGCAGAGCATCAGATAATAAAAGTTGAAGTTCACGCCAAAGGCAATCATCGCAATAGTCAGAATCCACTGCTGAACCGGAGAGTAGCCGACACATCCGGAATTCAGTACTGCAAATCCTCCGGTTCCGGCTGCACCGAATGCCAGAGTAACCGCTTCAAACGCAGAAATCCCCGACAGCATCAGCGCTGCCATGGTAGCTACGGTAAGTACAATATAGATCTGATACAGCAGTTTGGCTGTTCCCCGCACTCTCGGAACAAATTTGGAAACCGATGGTCCCGGGCTCTCTGCTTTCATCAGATTCATCACCGAACCGCCTTTCATGGGCAGAAGGGCTAAAATAAAGACCAGCACACCCATGCCTCCCACCCAGTGGGAAAAACTTCTCCAGAAGAGGCTTGCGTGAGAGAGTGCCTCGATATCGTTCAGGATACTGGCTCCCGTAGTCGTAAAACCGGAAACAATCTCAAACAGCGCATCAATATAAAATGGAATTTCCCTGGTAATCACAAACGGAACCGCGCCGAAGATTCCAAGCACAAGCCAGCTCAAAGAAACTGCCACAAATCCGTCTCTTGAATAAATCTCCATGTCGACCGGTTTTTTTCTGCAAATCAGAAATCCGATCCCGGCACATACAATGGCCCAAAACAGATAGACAAAGCCTTCCTTCTCCTGATAAAGCAGCGCAATCAACACCGGCAACATCATCAGGATTGCCTCCAATTTCAGAACCCAGCTGATAATAAAACGAATCATCTTGTCATTCATATATGGGCTCCTTTGCTACTCTGAGAGAATCTCATGAATATCCTGAAGACCGTTAACTGTCGTAACAACAATCACCGAGTCTCCGACCTCAAAGCAATCCTGTCCTCCGGGAATGATCACCTTGCCCTGACGGCTGATCGCCGCCACAAGAAGGTTCGGTCTTGTCTTCATATCCTGCAGGCGAATACCAACCAGACGGCAGTTCTGGTGGATCTGGAATTCCAATGCCTCTACCCGGTCATCCATCAGCTTGTACAGGGTTTCCACATTGCTTCCGATGGAATTTTTCATAGCTCTTACATACTGCAGAATATACTCCGCAGTGATGTGTTTCGGATAAATCAGGCTGTCCAGGTTCAGGCTGTGGATTACATCATTAAACTCCAGATGGTTGATCTTCGTCACCACTTTTGAGGACACCATATTCTTTGCATACAGAGACAGAATAATATTTTCCTCATCCATATCCGTACAGGCCACAAAAGAGTCCATGTCCTGAATACACTCTTCCCGAAGCAGCTCCCGATCGCTTCCGTCTCCATAAATGATGGTTGCCTTTGGCAGAAGTTCACTTAACGCCTCCGCACGGTTCCGGTTCTTCTCAATAATCTTCACATCAACCCCTGTACTCTCCAGAGATTTTGCAAGGTAATAAGTGATATCACCGCCGCCCACAATCATCGTGCTGCGCACCTGATTAATCCGCACTCCGATTCTCCGAAAGAAATCCACGGCATTCTGAGGCGTGGCAATGATCGACAGGCTGTCTCCCTCACGGATGATAAAATTGCCGTCCGGGATATAAACTTCATCGTTTCTCTCCGCCGCACACACAAGGATATCGCTCTGCATGGCCCCGGAAAGATCTTTCAATGCAAATCCCGCAAGTCTGGAATTCTGCGGCACTTTAAAGCGCATCATCTCCACACGTCCCCGGGAAAAACTGTCAATCTCTATTGCGGACGGGAAACGCAGCAGCCGCGCAATCTCCATGGCAGCCGCATGTTCCGGATTGATAATCATGGAAAGTCCCAGTTTTCTGCGAATAAAATCCCGCTCCTCCCGATAAATCGGATTTCGGACGCGGGCAATGGTATGGCAGTCGGCGGCCTGTTTTGCAATCACGCAGCAAAGGAGATTCATCTCATCACTTTTCGTCACGGCAATCATAAGGTCAGCATGTTCAATATCAGCCTCCTGCAAAACACTGTAGCTGGCACCATTTCCGGCAATTCCCATCACATCATACATGTTGGAAACATTTCGAATTACATCATAGTCTGTGTCTATCACAGTTACATTATTGTCTTCTCTGCTCAGCTGCGCTGTCAGTGCCGTTCCGACCTTTCCGCAGCCAACGATAATAATCTTCATTTCAATTCCTCCGAAGAAGTACTTTTTATACAAAACATACTCTATCATATTTTGGCCGGAAGCGGAATAACTTTTAGAGAAATTCTGTCAAAAGGGAGGATCGGATTTATGCCGAGCCAGAAACGGGAGAACCTTTTGAACCTCGCCCTCGAGGCAACCGATTCGGAACGCCGCGCCATCCCCGAACTGAATGCCGGATACAATGCCTCACAAAAAACCTGGGAGGTCATCGTCCAGTATCAGGGAGATCTTTCTTTTCTTCTGGAAAAAGGAATCACGATTACCTTTCTCCTTTTTCATTATGCCATTCTGATCATTCCGGAATCCCTGATTGATTATGTCACTTCACTGCCTCAGATCACCTATATGGAAAAGCCAAAACTCCTCTTCTTTTCCGACAGCTACGGGCGCAGCATCTCCTGCATCAATCCCCTTCAGGAAGGTCTTACGGGCCTGTATGGAGACGGTGTCCTGATCGCCTGTGTCGATTCCGGTATTGATTACGCTCATCCCGATTTCCGCAATGAAGACGGAAGTTCAAGAATTCTCGCCCTCTGGGACCAGTCGGTTCCCGGTACTCCGCCCTTCGGATATCACCTGGGCAGCCTGTATACCAGAGAACAGATCAACGAAGCACTAAGTGCCGGGAATCCGGAAGAACGTTATGCCCTTGTTCCTTCCCGGGATGCTACCGGACACGGCACTGCTGTCATGGGCATTGCGGCCGGGAACGGACGATCCAGTGACGGTGTCACACGCGGGGTTGCCCCCAAAGCCTCTCTTCTTGTGATGAAACTCGGCAATCCCAATCCGGAAGATCTGCCCCGAACCACTCAGCTTCTGCAGGCGGTTGACTTTGCCGTCCGCTATTCCCTGTTCTATGCGCGCCCGTTATCTCTCAATCTGAGTTTCGGAAATAATTACGGCTCCCACAGCGGAAATTCTCTCATCGAAACCTACCTGAACTCCGTATCCAATCTCGGTCAGAATGTCATCTGCATCGGATCCGGCAACGAAGGAAACAGCGGGCGGCATACCTCCGGTACCCTTGACAGTGCTTCCGGTTCTCATTCGATTGAATTTGGCGTCGGCCCTTACGAATCCTCTCTGAATCTTCAGATCTGGAAATTTTACGGAGATGAGTTTTCCATTCACCTGATCTCACCCGGCGGAATCCGCTCCGGCGCCCTTCTTCCGGTTCTCGGCGCAGCGCGCCTGACTCTTGGCTCCACGGAAGTACTGCTGTATTACGGCATGCCTTCCCCCTACAGTCAGGCGCAGGAAATCTACCTGACCTTTCAGGGACGCAGCGGTACCCCCTACGTAGAAAGCGGCATCTGGACTATAACACTGGAACCCAAAAAAATTCTTTCCGGCAGCTACGATCTGTGGCTTCCCGGCGGCACCTCCATCGGACCGGAAACCCGCTTCTTTCTTCCCTCTGCAGACACAACGCTCACCATTCCCTCCACTTCCCGTTACGGTCTCACGGTGGGCGCCTACAATCCCAGACTTTCCTCCTATGCAGACTTCTCCGGCCGGGGTTACACCCGCCTTCTCCGCGAAATCAAACCGGATCTCTGTGCCCCGGGAGTAAACATTCTGGCACCCCGCGCAGGAGGCGGTTATGACACCTTTACGGGAACTTCCTTTGCCACGCCTTTTGTGACCGGAAGTGCTGCTCTTCTCATGGAGTGGGGTATTCTGAAGGGAAATGATCCGTTCCTGTACGGGGAAAAGATCAAAGCCTACCTGATCAAAGGAGCCAGAAGGCTTGCGACAGAACGGGAATATCCAAATCAGCGGCTTGGCTGGGGTGTCCTTTGTCTAAAAGACAGCCTTCCCACCTGAGCGGTTTGTGTCTTTTGCGAATTTCGATCTTGAAAGGAATCTCTTTTCTGCGTATCATAGAATTAAAAAAAGAGAGCAACTTACCTGAATACGGAGGAAACGTTTATGAAAGAACTTCTTTTCGGCGCCGCATATTATGATGAATACATGCCCTGCGAACGTTTGCATCAGGATATCGCCATGATGAAAAAGGCAGGAATCAATACGGTGAGAATCGCCGAGTCCACCTGGAGTACCTGCGAGCCGCAGGAGGGCGTATTCGACTTCTCCCATGTGGAACGGGTTCTGAATGCAATGGAGGAAGCCAAAATTCATGTGATTATCGGAACACCCACCTACGCAATTCCAACCTGGATGGCAAAATCCCATCCGGATGTAATCGCCGAAACCAGACAGGGAAGAAACATTTACGGTGCACGGCAGATTATGGATATCACACATCCTGTATATCTCTTCTATGCCGAGCGGATTATCCGCGAACTGATGAAACACACCGCTCACCGCAAATGTGTGATCGGTTTTCAAATTGACAACGAAACAAAATATTACGGCACCGCAGGTAAAAATGTTCAGGAGAAATTTATCAAATATCTGCGCAGGAAATTTCACGACGATCTCGACGCAATGAACCGTGAGTTCGGTCTGGACTACTGGAGCAACCGGATCAATGCCTGGGAAGATTTTCCGGATGTAAGAGGTACAATCAACGGAAGCCTTGGAGCTGAATTCGAAAAATTCCAGAGATCGCTGGTAGACGATTTTCTCAGCTGGCAGGCCGGTATCGTCAATGAATACCGAAGAGAAGACCAGTTTATCACACACAATTTTGATTTTGAATGGCGCGGACACTCCTATGGAGTTCAGCCCGATGTCAATCATTTGCACGCTTCCCGGTGTCTGACCATCGCAGGCGCGGATATTTATCATCCCTCTCAGGATGATCTCACCGGAACCGAAATCGCATTTGGCGGTGACATGACCAGATCCCTCAAAAACAGTAATTATCTGGTTATGGAAACCGAAGCCCAGGGCTTCCCGGGATGGACGCCCTACAAAGGTCAGCTGAAACTGCAGGCCTACAGCCATCTGGCCTGCGGCGCAAACAGTGTCATGTACTGGCACTGGCATTCCATACATAATTCCTTTGAAACTTACTGGAAAGGATTGCTGAGCCATGATTTTCAGGAGAATGAAACCTATCGGGAAGCCTGTGTCATCGGCCGGGAATTTTCAGAGATCGGCAGCCGTCTTGTCAACCTGAAAAAGGAAAACGAGACTGCAATTCTTGTCAGCAACGAATCGCTTACCGCACTGAAATGGTTTGGGATTCAGGCAACGGCAGCCGGAAATACCGGCATCGGATACAACGATGTTATACGCTGGATCTACGACGCACTCTATCAAATGAATATCGAATGTGATTTTATCTGGCCTGAATCCGAAAACCTGAATCGGTATAAAGTCATCTTCGTGCCTGCTCTCTATGCCGCACCGGATGCACTTCTGGAAAAGCTGAACCGATACGTGGAAGACGGCGGCCATCTGGTTGCCACTTTTAAAACCGCTTTTGCCAACGAAAATCTGAAAGTAAGCCACCAGATACAGCCGCACATTCTGAATCAGTCCCTCGGTGCAGCATATCATCAGTTTACTTTTCCAAAAAATGTCGGCCTTACAGGAAGCGTTATCGGAGAAAACACCGATGCAAAGGCTCAGGTTTTCATGGAGCTGCTTTTGCCGGAAGGGGCCGAGGTTCTGGCCTCCTATGAGCATTACAACTGGAAGGAATATGCCGCCATCACAAGAAACCGTTACGGAAAGGGTACCGCAACGTATCTGGGCTGCATGACCGATTCTGAAACTCTCAAATCAGTGATCCGTCTCGTTCTTCCGGATGCACAGACGGAACTGTCCGGCTGGGAGTATCCGGTGATTGTTCGAAAGGGGACAAACGATTTTGGCGAGAAAATCATTTACTTTTTCAACTACTCTGCCGACGAACAGCGGCTTATCTGCCCTTACGAAAGCGGAACCGAACTTCTCTCCGGAGAATCACTTTCAAAGCAGGAAACACTTCTGCTGCCTCCATGGGGAGTAAAGATCATCGCATTGAACTCTCAATCCCCAAAATAAACCCTGATAAAAAAACCGGGAAGACATCGCCTGGCGACGTTTCCCGGTTTTTCTTCTCTATTCCGTTTTTCTATTATCCCGTTGCTTTTTCAAAATCAGAAGCCGGATGTTTGCAGATCGGACAGATATAATCTGCCGGAAGTTCCTCTCCCTCATAAATATATCCGCATACGGTACAGCGCCATGTGGTTTTTCCCGCAGGTGCCTCGGCTGCCGGTTTCGGCTTAATATTGGACTGATAAAAAGCATATGTGGCAGACGGATCTTTCGAAAGCACATCCATGTCCTCCACGGAGGCAATAAACATCGTATGGGTTCCAAGATCAAGGGTCTGCTCTACTTTCCCGCTAAGGTAAGCATTTGTTCCGTCCAGCACATAGTAAATGCCGTTCTCACTGCGCCTGCAGGCAGAATAGCCGGCAAATTTATCCGCTGTTTTTCCGGACTGGAATCCAAAATGACGGAAAATATCAAAGTCGGCTTTTTCGCTCAGCACAGAGAGATTGAACTTTCCGCTTTCCATCACCAGATCATGGGTAAGGTTTTCCTTGTTCACGGTGATGCTGATTCTGTTCGGAGTGGAAGTTACCTGTCCTGCCGTATTGATAATACAGCCGTTATCCTTCTCTCCCAGGCGGGAAGTCAACACGAACAATCCGTACGTCAGCTGATACATTGCTTTTTTATTCATACTCGTCACACTCCTGTCAGGTCATTGCAGCGCCGTCAACACGCAGAGTGACGCCGGTTACATAGCTGGCCAGATCGCTTGCCAGATAAAGATATGCGTTTGCGATATCCAGCGGCTCTCCCATCCGTCCCAGAGGAATTCCGGCAGAAATCCGATCTACCATTTCCTTTGGAAGCGCAGCTACCATATCCGTTCTTGTAACACCCGGTGCCACAGCATTGACACGAATGTGGTCTTTTGCCAGTTCTCTTGCCAGCGACTTTGTCAGGCCATTTACCGCAAATTTCGATGTCGGATAACCGCATCCGGACGGCTGTCCGTACTCACCCACCATGGAACTGGTATTAATAATCACGCCGCCTCCCTGCTCCTTCATAATTCTGGCAGCTGCCTGAGAGCATACAAACACTGCAGTCACGTTAATATCCATGATTTTCTGGAATTCCTCAAGAGTGTATTCATACAGACTGGTTCTGGAGGAAATTCCCGCATTGTTTGCCACAATATCAAGACTTCCGAATTTTTCTTTCACGGATGCAAATGCGGCCGCTACCTCTTCCGGAGATTTCAGATCCGGCCAGATTCCCATCACACGTCCCTCATATTCCGGAAGCTGACCGATCGCTTTCTCCACAGATTCCGCTCTGGATCCGGCGATTGCTACATTCGCACCATTCTCCAGATATTTCTTTACAATGGCAAAGCCGAGTCCTCTTGTTCCTCCCGTAACAACAGCAGTTTTTCCTTTCAGCATATCCATACCTCCCAACTGGTTTATTTTTCCAAACACCTTTTAATAATTTTCAGCGTGCACCTCGAAATAGCTCTGCGGATGATTGCAGGTCGGGCAAACCTCCGGTGCTGCTGTGCCGACTACGATATGTCCGCAATTGCGGCACTCCCAGACTTTCACTTCACTCTTCTCGAAAACAGCGGCTGTCTCAACATTCTGAAGCAGTGCGCGGTATCTTTCCTCATGATGTTTCTCAATCGCTGCCACCAGACGGAATTTTTCTGCCAGTTCCGGGAACCCTTCTTCGTCCGCTGTCTTTGCAAAACCATCATACATATCTGTCCACTCGTAGTTTTCACCCTCTGCCGCTGCAGCCAGATTTTCTTTGGTATCGCCGATTCCCTTCAATTCTTTAAACCACATCTTTGCGTGTTCTTTCTCATTCTCAGCTGTCTTCAAAAACAGAGCGGAAATCTGCTCATAGCCTTCTTTCTTCGCAACCGATGCAAAGTACGTATATTTATTTCTTGCTTCCGACTCTCCGGCAAAAGCGGTCTCCAGATTCTTCTCCGTCTGAGTTCCCGCATATTTGTGTTTTGCTTCTTCTACCTTCTCAAAAGAGGAAGCCGGCTGCTTGCATACCGGGCACTTAAAATCCTCCGGAAGTGATTCTCCCTCATAAATATAACCGCACACTTTACATTTCCATTTCTTCATTTTTGCTCTCCCTTTCTGCTGAATTTTCTATTCCCATCAGATGCTCTCGTCATCTGTAAGGTTCTCTTTCGCATTCTGCTGTGCCTTCCGGCATTCCGGACACACATAGTAGACTTTCAGATCGTAATACAGAAATTCCTCACCCAGCTGTTCCTGCAAAGATGAGGTGAGATCCCAAAACTTTGTGTCTGCAAGCTTTCCGCAGTTTCTGCAGATAAGATGATCATGCTTCTCTGTGCGGTCATATCGATCCGGCATCCCTTCAATGGATACCCTTCGGATCAATTCCGCATCCAGAAGTCTGTTCAGGTTGTTATATACCGTCGCAAGCACTACGTTTGAATGTACCTCGCGCAGTCTCTGAAAAATCTGTTCCGCTGTCAGATGTTCTGTCGAGGTATTGATAATCGAAAATATCTCTTTCTCGTATTTTGTCATAGAAACTCTCCCTGATCCAATTCATAAAGAAGTTTCTGGTCTCTTTTCTTTTATAATCTTTCTAATTTTATTATAATCATTCTAAATAATTTGTCAAGAAAAACTTCCCGCCCAGTCATTGGAAAATACTTTTTACCACAAAAAGACGGCACCTTTTTTGAGGTGCCGCCTTTCTGTTCCTTCCAATCTGAAATTCAGACGGATTATTTCTGAGGACCTGCAGAAACAAGTGCTTTTCCTGCTGCATTTCCTTCATATTTTGCAAAGTTCTTGATGAATCTGTCAGCCAGATCCTGTGCTTTTGTCTCCCACTCGGAAGCATCTGCATAAGTATCACGAGGATCAAGAATTGCAGGATCAACGCCCGGAAGTTCGGTCGGTACTTCGAAGTTAAAGTACGGAATCTTCTTGGTCGGTGCGTTCTTGATATCGCCGTTCAGGATTGCATCGATGATACCACGGGTATCTTTGATGGAGATACGTTTTCCGGTTCCGTTCCATCCGGTGTTTACAAGGTATGCCTTTGCACCGCTCTTCTCCATTTTCTTAACCAGCTCTTCTGCATATTTGGTCGGATGCAGCTCCAGGAAAGCCTGGCCGAAGCAAGCGGAGAAAGTAGGAGTCGGCTCGGTGATTCCACGCTCTGTACCTGCAAGTTTTGCGGTAAATCCGGACAGGAAGTAGTACTGAGTCTGCTCCGGAGTCAGGATGGATACCGGCGGAAGTACGCCGAATGCATCTGCGGACAGGAAGATTACGTTCTTAGCTGCCGGTGCAGAAGATACCGGACGAACAATATTGTCGATATGATTGATCGGGTAAGATACACGGGTATTCTCGGTAACGCTCTTATCTGCGAAATCGATCTTTCCGTCAGCATCCAGAGTTACGTTCTCAAGAAGAGCGTCACGTCTGATTGCATTGTAGATATCAGGCTCAGACTCTTTGTCCAGGTTGATAACCTTTGCGTAGCAGCCGCCCTCGAAGTTGAACACGCCGTTGTCATCCCAGCCGTGCTCATCATCACCGATCAGCAGACGTTTCGGATCTGTGGAAAGAGTTGTCTTTCCGGTTCCGGACAGACCAAAGAAGATTGCGGTGTTCTCGCCGTTCATATCTGTGTTTGCAGAGCAGTGCATAGAAGCGATGCCCTTCAGCGGCAGATAGTAGTTCATCATGGAGAACATACCTTTCTTCATCTCACCGCCGTACCAGGTATTGATGATAACCTGCTCGCGGCTTGTGATGTTGAATACAACTGCGGTCTCAGAGTTCAGACCAAGTTCTTTGTAATTCTCAACTTTTGCTTTTGATGCATTGTATACGATGAAATCCGGCTCGAAGTTTTCAAGTTCTTCCTCAGACGGGCAGATGAACATGTTCTTTACAAAATGAGCCTGCCAAGCAACTTCCATAATGAAACGGATTGCCATGCGGGTGTCTTTGTTTGCTCCGCAGAAAGCATCTACAACGTAAAGTTTCTTGTTGGAAAGCTCATCCAGAGCGATCTTCTTAACAGCATCCCAGGTTTCCTGGCTTGCAGGATGGTTGTCATTCTTGTACTCGTCAGAAGTCCACCATACTGTATCTTTGGAATTCTCGTCAACAACGATGAATTTGTCTTTCGGGGAACGACCGGTGTAAATACCTGTCATTACGTTGACAGCGCCCAGTTCACTTTCCTGACCTTTCTCAAATCCTTCCAGACCTGGTTTTGTTTCTTCCTCAAACAAAAGCTCATAAGAAGGGTTATGCACAATTTCTGTAGTTCCGGAAATACCATACTTGCTTAAATTGATGTCTGCCATCTTACCTTTACCTCTTTCCTTTGATGATAAACCAATGATAACTGGCTGCAACTACAGCAGTTACCGGTTTCCGAAGTAGAGTTACTACTTTTCTAACTTACATTATACATATTTAGCCGATAAAATCAACAAAAAAATAACAAACTTTTCATGATAACTTTGAAAAATCCCTGTAATTTTCCAAATTTTTCCGTCCTGAAATTCCATTTAAAAATTTCTTCCGGCTGTTCAGAACCTAAGTTTCAATCCCCGGAAAAATCCGCATCCTTCCATATTTTCCCGCACAGTCCTTCCACAATATTGCTTGCACCCCAGGGCAGGAAGCATTTCCATGTACTGCACACGGATCCGTCCTCATACAGTTCCGTCAGAAGACCTTCGGAATAGCAAAAGCGCTCGGACATCCATCCTTTCAGGCCATAGTCATATTCTCCGTCATAGCGGGAATAGGTTTGAAGTGCCCATCCCACGGTATCGGACAGACGCTGTCTGTAATACTCATCCCCGGTCTGATCTGCGCAGTAAGCAATCTCGTCACACACATTATTGGACATGGGATGAATGTGGGGATTGCAGGTGGAGGTTACTGATCCGCCGCAGCAGGACCAGCCCATCCGGCCAAGAGGCGGAACCTGGATCGGTGGATTCCAGCAGAACTTAAAGGTAAATTCGTACTCCAATCCATCCTTCAGCATTTCCAGATAGATCCTCTCTCCTGTCCTCTCATGCAGCAGACGGCAGGCCTTTGCAAAGGCAAGAGATCCCTCTGAGTCCACAGCCTTGTAGGTATCCATCGGCGTACCGTAACACTCCATTCGCTTCACGTACGCTTCATAATAGTGTTTCAGACTGCGGATCGAGCTCTCCAGAAAAGTATCTCCTCCACTTAGCATATCGTATAAAACCGCTGCAGTCACACACCAACATCCTGCAAAAGAATCATACTCCACCCCGCAGCCGTCTTTTGCCGACCAGATATAGGGAACCTCGCCCTCCTCATTCAAGGTTGTATCGATGTGATCCAGCACCCGTTTGGCAAAGCCAAGCCACTCCGGATGCAGGGTTTCAAAGTATTCCCTCTCCGTCTCATAGCTTTTCAAGATATAATAGAGTGCCTGTCCTACCACGTACGAGGTATGACCCGGAACAGATAAGCAGGGATCCCACCATCCTTCCGTATACCAGCCTTTCTCGTCACAGGCATCGTAAGGAAGCCCTGATTTTTCATTCATGGAATGATCCACCACAGCCTGGATCACCTTCAGTGCCTGGTGCCGCATATCCTGATCTTTCAGGCGGGCTGCCGCCATCAATTGCGGACCTGCCACTTCCACGCCTCCGGTCCAGGAAATGGAACCCAAAGGTTCCTGCTCCTTCTCCCCGTTGTTTAAGAAAACCCGGGTGGAATAGGTAGGTATCTCCGGTACAAAGGCATCCCGATAGATTGCTCCGGTAATGTCCCGGACACATTCTTTTACCGATGCACCGGATCTTGGTGCCTGATGGAAGCGGCGATACACATCTCGGATGACTGTATTGATTGTTGTATCCAAAGGTGCTTCCAGCTGATAAAGATACAGGTTTACGAAGCATTCTTCTCCCGGCTGGAGTTTGATCGTTCCCTGTGTCGGTTCCCGCATATCACAGCCGCACACGTACAGACCCGGTGTATTTTCATAGCCCAGCGTTACACCTACGCTTCCGCCGTTTTTCCTCATCTGTACTGAAAAACCGTTAAAACAGTTCTTTTCCTCCCAGAAGGGCTTCATGCTGATTCCATACAGACAATTCTCACACAGCGCCATAGACACCGGATGGGAAAGCCGGTCTCCTCTCACCTTCCAGTAGTCGGAATAACCCGTGGTTTTCCGCTCCAAAGAAAGACGCGGGAACTGTGCTGTCATTCCGCTCCAACCCACATACTCCTCTGCCTCCCCGCGGTTGCGCCCATAAAGAAAAGCGGGCAGAAAGAAACGCGGCTCCAAGCCGGTAAATTCCAGTTCAAAATGAATGACTCCTTCAAATACACTGTCAGAATCATTTTTCAGACAAAGGGTTCTCTGCTCCGCCAACTCCAGCTGCTTTCTGTCTTTCATCCATACATGGATGCCGCAGTTCTGTACAGGTTCGTATTTTCCGGTTACGCCGCCTGTTTTCCCTGTGATCTTTAATTGTATCGATTGAAATTCCATTCTTCTTCCTTTCTGTTTCTCTTTTCTGTTTATTCTCAATATTATAACATGAGTCGGGAAATAAATGGACATGAACCATAAGATCTGTGAAACAAAAAAACTGCCTCACCGTTTTTTTACTCTACCGGTGAAGCAGTTTTCAATATCTTTACTTTAAAAAGGCAAATGGCTCTTCGTCATTGATAAAATGCATCAGATGATAGGCACACATAATGGCCACATTTTCTTCCTTCAGAATTCTTCGGGCTTCCTCCCGATCTGCAAGGATCACTTCAATCTCCTCGCTTTCCTCCAGATAATGCTTGCTGATTTCCCCTTCCGAATACCCGTACACCATAGCACAGGATTCGTCTGTCATGCCGATCGTGGTAAAATACGGTTTCTCATAGCAGGGATCCGGTTTCAGCGGGTGAAAGGTCATTCCCGTCTCCTCATGCATTTCCCGAACGGCCGCCTCATGGAATTCTTCTCCCGGCTCTACCAGTCCTGCCGGAAATTCATAAATAAAATCATCAATAGAAACCCGGTACTGGCGCACCAGAACTACATGATCTTTTTTCTCTCCCCACAGGCTGTACATAATCACTCCATCCGGTATGTTTTTCCGGGTTTTTATTTTCATTCGCTCAATGGATTTTGCCCGGGATGCCACATAGTAACGAAACGGACGGCCGACTTTGTTCTTCCCCTCAACCAGATACAGATTCACGAAAGGATTCTCGGTCTGCTTTGTAATCTGCTCAATCTTTGCCATCTGAAAATCTCCTTCTTCCCCTTCCCTTACTGCCTCACTGCGCCATGTCTCATGGGGGATCTTTTCTTTCCATTCTAACGCCAAACCCGGGAAGTGTCAATCAAAGGGATTTTCAGCCCATGGCTTCCCCTTTCAGCAGTCGGCTGATGTGTTTGTACAGAAGGAGTGTAATCATGGATACCACAACACCTTTGATCAGGTTGAACGGCACCACCGCGAACAGACAGAAGGTCGGAAGGCTTGTAATGGCTTTATTTACCGCACTTCCCATTTCCACCAGTGCCTCCATCGGCATACCAAAAGCTTTTGCGTAAGCCGGAAGCAGCACAAACGCGTTCAGAAAACCTCCCACTGCAGCCATACAGATCGTTCCGACTGTCATACCGATCAGTGCATTTTTCTTTGTCTTGTGATATCTGTAAATCCAGGCAGCCGGAATCACAAAAGAGCAGCCGATCAGGAAGTTGGCAAACTCACCCACCCCTGCCGTGGTAGTTCCGGCAATGACCAGATGAATCAGTACTTTTACCAGTTCAATCATTGCTCCCGCCAAAGGTCCCATGGCAAAAGCTCCGATCAGAACCGGTACCTCGCTCAGATCCAGCTGATAAAAGGACGGCGCAAAAGGAAGCGGGATGTCAAACAGCATCAATACTGTGGAAATCGCCGCAAGCATGGCTATCTGAACCATATAGCGGGTCTTGCCAAGCGCTGATGTCTGTCTCTTTGCTTGTTTTGTAGTAGTTGATTCTGCATTCATAGTTGTCATTCTCCTTTTCTTTTTACCGGAGACCTTTTTGGTGTCGCTTGCGGGAATGTTCCGCATACGATGATCTTCCAATCATCGCACATAAGAAAATGCCCTGAATCCAAATCATTGAATTCAGGGCACCGATAAATTTCCACACAAAAAAATGTATCGCTCATCTTCTTTCATCCAGACTCTGACTGTTGGTCCCGGAGTTGCACCGGGTCAGCCGCTTCCAAAACGGGAGCGGGTCGCGGACTGTACCGCCAGTAGGGAATTACACCCTGCCCTGAAGATCTCCTATTCTTTTTTCAAAATTATTGTACGCGTATATCCAGGAAAAGTCAACAAAAAAGAATCACGCTGCAAACTCCTTCCCCCTTTGCCTTGACAGCCTTATTTTGACAATGTTAGACTTAAAACCGTCAACGAAGCGACAAGACGGGAAGGAAGCGCAGCTATGGATAAATTATATATCATCGTTCCTGCATACAATGAAGCAGAAAACATCGAAAAACTGATCGGCGACTGGTATCCCATCGTCGAAAAACATCACGGAAACGGAGAATCACGTCTCGTCCTGATCAACGACGGCAGCAAGGACAATACATACGAACTGATCTGTGACTGTGCAAAGACAAGACCGCTGCTTCTGCCCCTCACAAAACCAAACGGCGGACACGGTCCTTCCCTTTTGTACGGCTATCACTATGCAATTGACCACCGGGCGGATTTTGTCTTTCAGACAGACTCGGACGGACAGACAAATCCGGCAGAATTTGAGCAATTCTGGAACTGCCGGAAAGAGTACGATGCCGTAATCGGCGCTCGTCCCAACCGGGGGGACGGAAAATCCAGAAAGTTTGTAGAAAACGTACTGCTCCTGATCCTGCGCATCATCTTTGGTGTAAAGCTTCCGGATTCCAACGCTCCTTTTCGGTTAATGAAACGGGAGCTGCTGGAAAGTTACATAGACCGACTGCCGATGAATTTTTCTCTTCCGAATGTCATGCTGACCACCTATTTTGTATACTTTCATGAGAAAATAACATTTATTGACATCTCTTTTTTGCCCCGACAGGGAGGAACCAATTCCATCAATCCGAAAAAAATCGTGAAAATCGGCTGGAAAGCAATCGGAGATTTTTTACGGCTCCGCCAAAAGCTCTGAAACATCTTTCTTTAAGATTCCCAGTAAAACTGCCGAAACTGCTGTTCCTGCCGCCAGAGATATCAGATACATCCACACATTGCCAACCACAGGGAACACAAAGATTCCTCCATGAGGCGCCATCAGTGTGCACCCGAAAGCCATGGAGAGTGCTCCGGCCACTGCAGACCCGATCACGCAGGAGGGCAGCACATGAAACGGATCCGATGCCGCATAGGGAATGGCTCCTTCGGTAATAAAGGACAACCCCAGAATCGCGGCAGCAGGTGCGTTCTCTCTTTCTCCGTTTGTAAATTTCTTTGGAAAGAGCATCGATGCGAGTGCCAGTGCACAGGGAGGTGTCATTCCTCCCACCATAACTGCCGCCATAATATCATAATTTCCCGATGCGATTGCGGCTGTGCCGAAAACATAGGCTGCCTTGTTGCATGGGCCGCCCATATCCACAGCCATCATTCCTCCCAAAATCATTCCCACCGCAGCTTTGCTGGTCACTCCCATATCCGTAAGAATACGATTCAAACCGGTGTTGACGCCGCCCATAAGCGGTTCGACAATCAGCCACATCAATAATCCGATACCGAAAATGCCAAACAAAGGGTAGATAAGCACCGGTGTGATTTTTTCCAGTGTTCCGGGAAGTTTCCCGCACAGCTTTCGCAGCAGACAAACCAGATAACCGGCCAGAAATCCGGCTGCAATTGCCCCGAGAAAACCCGATTTCCCCTCTGAAGCCATCATTCCGCCGACAAATCCCACTGCAAGTGCAGGCCGATCGCCGATCGCCATACCGATAAACCCTGCCAGAACCGGAAGCATCAGATGAAGCGCAACACCGCCAAGCTCCCGAAACCAGGCAGCCGCCGGCGTGATGGATCCGAACTCTGCCCGCGCAGACAAATCCAGTGTATTGACATCGACGCACAGACCATCAATCAAAAACGCAATCGCCATCAGGATTCCTCCGCCTACCACAAAAGGAAGCATGTGCGAGACACCGTTCATCAACTGCATATAAGCCTGCCGGCCCGGGGTTTTACCGCTGTAATTTCCCGTTTTTTCTTTTCCCCGTTCCTGCACCGCCGCATAAACGGGAACATCTCCCCGGACTGCCTGATCGACAAGAAGCTCCGCTTTTCCGATCCCGTCCGTCACACGGCATTCAAGTACCTTTTTCCCAAAAAACCGCTCCATCGGAACGATGGTATCCGCTGCCACGATGATACAGTCTGCTTCCGCAATCTCCGAAGCAGTCAGCATATTTTTTACTCCTCCGGAACCCCGGGTTTCCACTTTGATCTGACACCCTTTTGTCTTTGCCGCTTTTTCCAGTTCTTCCGCAGCCATATAGGTATGTGCGATTCCCGCGGGACAGGATGTCACTGCCAGAATCCGGATATCGGAATTTTTCCCATCCTCCGCATCCGGTAAAAGGACTTCCGAATTCTTTTCTTCTTCCGCCTGTTCGATCATCGCCACGAACTCCTCTGCGGATCCTGCATTTCGAAGCTCCTCAGCAAACTCCTGATTCATCAGCATTGCACACAGTCTGCTTAAGACCTCCAGATGCATATTTTCTTCGGTATCCGGCGCCGCTATAAGAAAAATCAAAGTGACCGGTTTCCCGTCAAGAGAATGAAAATCAACTCCATCCTTTACTACCATGGCCGCCAGACCCGGTCTTGCAACAGCACTGCACTTCCCGTGAGGGATCGCAAGCCCTCTGCCAATTCCCGTCGTGCCCTCTTTTTCCCTTTCATACACCTGCTCGCGATAGGCTGCCTCATCCCCTATGCTGCCGCTCTTTACCATGAGTGCAATCATCCTATCGAGCGCCTCTTCCTTGCTTTTTGGCGCCCCATCAAGCGAAATACTACGCTTATCCAGTAAATCTGCGATTCTCATCTGTTTCCTCCCCGGTTTGTATTCCTTATCCAGTATACCACAGGTTTTCTGCTCTTCGGACAAAAAAAGTCCCAGAAAAATATATCGATTTCTACTTTTGTTTATGATATGATAACTTTGAATTTTTATTTTATAAGGAGAATCCCGCCATGAAACTTCCGGATCATTTTCAAAAACGTGTTGCTATGACCACCTTCGGTGTCCTTTTTTGTGCGATTGCCGTCGGCTTTTTCAAGTGCTCCCTCTTTGGAGTCGATCCCTTCCAATGCTTTGCCCAGGGTATTTGGGGCGGCTTTTTTCAAAACGTCGCTTCCTATGGTGTCTACTATATGATCCTGAGCGGAATTATGCTGGTTCTTGATCTGTTCATCGCCAGATCCTACATGGGAATTGCCACACTGGTAAACATGTTCCTGACCGGATATCTTGTCGATTTTACCTGTCTGGTGATCCGACACTTCTGTCCCGCCCCAGGTCTTGGAATCCGTGTGCTCTTTCTTGCCATTGCAGTGCTGGTCATGTGCTTTGCTTCCTCCCTGTACATGACATCCAATCTGGGTGTTTCCGTTTATGATGCCATCCCCATCGTCCTTTCCAACAAAAGCAAAATTCCCTTCCGATTTGTCCGCATCACCTGCGATCTGATCTGTGTTATCATCGGTGCCATTTCCGGCCTGATGCCGGGCATCGGTACACTGATCACTGCTTTCTTCATGGGACCGTTGATTGAATATTTCAACCGTCATTTTTCAGAACCTTTTCTCTTTGGAAATGAAAGCTCTGCAAACTGACTGGGTGTGATCCCGGGATATTGAATCCATAAAATCCTCCTGACGTAACATCGAGCACAAAATCGATCAGGAGGATTTTTTATTTCAAATTGCAAATGGAAAGGAATGAACGTATAATGGAGGAAAAAACAAGGAGTACGGATATGAAAACAAATCATCTGCAGAAGGTCCAGGACTCCATCCTCTATCTTCCCGACATCCATTCCATCGGTGTGATCGGAGATCCCGGATGTGAGGGGCTTGGCACCTACAATATGAAAGTCTACGCGGGAGCTTTAGAGGAAAGCGCACGGGATGATATCACGCTGATCGCCGGGGATCTGGTTCCCATCGGAAATGACCTGTATTACCGTTCCATCACCGACCTGACGGAAAGCATTGCAGGAAATGATGTATATGTCCTCAGAGGAAACCATGATACCGGAACTTACGAAGATTATTTCGGGAAGAAAAATTACGCCCTGATTACCGACCGTTTCGCTGTCATCGTACTGGATAATGCCATGCGTACTTTCGAAGAAGAAGGTCTGGAACTGCTTCAAAGGGTTCTGGCAAAAGATGAGGTCTCCCAGGCAATCATTGCCTTTCACATACCGGTGCCCAATCATTTTATCCCGAATTCTGTATCGGAAGAAGAATTTGACCGTCTGAAAACTGCCTATGGACCATGGAAAGAAAAGGTTGCCTACCTGGTATGCGGCCATGTGCATTCCAGATTCATCGATGAAGTGGATAACATTCCTCTGATCTGTACCGGAGGAGGCGGCGCCATGATCGAAGACGTCTCAGACGATATCCGGGCCTGCGATATCGAACATCACATTGTTCATTTTCGTGAAAAAGACGGACAGTTAAGCTATCAGGTCCTGGATCTTCCGGAAAATTGTTACGAGCGGGAACGAAAAGACGAGATTCTCCGGGACAAGCTGAAAGAGACCGTTGCCGGCGAACTGATGGCACACTTAAAATACTTAATGTTTGCGGACAGGGCAAGAAGAAGAGGCTTCCCAAAAGAAGCCAATTTATTTGAAGCACTGGCTGCATCGGAGTATTACCATGCCCGGAACTTTTACTCCGTGATTGAACGTCCTGCGGCATTTAACAAATCGGTGGAAACTTTTATCCCGGGGGAGCAGTTTGAGTATCAGCGTCTCTATTCCATGATGGAAGAATACGCAAAAGAAGAATCCGATCCTCTGGCAAAGCAGGCCTATTCCGGTGCTGCCGCAGCGGAGATGGTTCATGCAAAGCTGCTCGAAGAAGCTTCTGATCTGGAAGGATTCGATCGGGATACCATCTATGTATGTCCCATCTGCGGCTATGTAATGGCCGGCGATTCCATACCGGAGAGATGCCCCGTCTGCGGCGGTCCCAGCCGTCAGTATGAGAAATATGAGGCGAAAAGCTAAAGAAAAGAGACTGTAAATGCTCTGAAAGCAAAACAGGCTGCGCACGTTGCCATGCGCAGCCCTTTTTCTTATAACAGGTGTCTGACAAATCTTGTCACGACCCGCAGCACCTGATAAATCAGCTGCTTTTTTTCGGAGAGTTCCTTTCCCTGATACAAAATCCCTTCCTCTTTAGTTCCGTCGCTGTAAACCGCTCTGCTCTTCTCCATATACTCCTCCGCCATCTCGCGAATATGCAAATTGAGTTCCTCGCTGTCAATCACAAGCATCAGTTCCGTATCCAGATAGGTACTCCGCATATCCAGATTATAGGAGCCTACAATGGAAATGTGGTCATCCACCAACACCGTCTTTGTATGCATGGCATGTTCGTTCATCAGTTCATAGACCGTTGCACCGGCCGACAGAATGTCCTCTCTGTGATTTAAATAATCCGTACAGCCCCAGGGATTGGAACCTTTTTCCACCGTATTCAGAATAATCCGCAGATCGGCATTCTTTGAAATATCACGAAGGGTATCATACATAAACTGATTACAGATGACATAGGGTGTCTGAATCAGTACATCCTCTCCCTTTACAGCAAGAGAGCGAATGGCTGAAAGAACCCTGGGGGATTTTCTCCCGGCATGCGTTCCGTTGGAAATCAGCGTGATTTTATCTGCCGCATACGTCGCCTCTTCCCAGTCACAGTAGGTTTCCATCTCCGGATCATTGGTGAGGCATTCCTCATAACATTCCAGAAACTTCTCCCTGGCTTTTCGCAGTACCTCTTCCGAAAGTTTTCCCTCTTTTACACGGACTTCCCTCACACAGGATTCCTCCCAGATCTGCGAAAAATAATCCAAAAGCTCCGCCATGGACTCTCCGCTTTCCGGCAGCGTTTCGTATACCAGAATATCCCGGTCAACATTGATCCCGCTCTGCTTATCCCCAAGAAAAATATCATTGGAATTTCTTCCTCCCAGCAGATACATCTCGTCATCCACAATCAGATATTTGTCGTGCATTCTGTAATTGACACGAAACAGTCCGGATAGCGTAATGGGATTATAAATTCTGATCTCGATATTTTCATGGGCGGCCAGAGTCAGAAACAACTCATTGCGGTGAAGAAAAACCGGTTCGTAAATTCCGTCAATCAGCAGCTGTACCTGAACTCCCCGCTCGGCTGCCCGGTAAACTGCCGCCATCAGTTTCGTCCCGTTCTCATCCAGTCTCAAATCAAAAGTCGCCAGCACAATGGATTTCTTTGCGTTTCCGATCATCCGCAGGCGCCAGAGAAGTGCTTCCTCGTTCTCATCGATGCAGAGAATCCGCTCTGTTCCCAAAGTATCTGACTCAAATTCCGTCTGTGCCATCTTCTCTTCCCAGGCCGGGTCCGATTCTCTGGTAAACAGCGGCAGCAGGATATCGAAAAAAAGCAGGCCGATTACCAGAAACAGCAGCACCACTTTCACAATTTTCCAAACCATTTTGATCACTTTTATCTTCATCTCATCGCCTCGCATATTCTCCCGGTGTACATCCGCATTCCTTTTTAAAATATCGGCAGAAATGGGGAATACTGGAAAATCCGCACCGTTCTGCCACTTCTTTGATGGGAACCGCCTCATTTGTCAGCATTGTTCTCGCCTGATCCAGACGCGCCTGAAGCAAATCCGCATGGGGAGTTGTCTTGAAAAATTTTCGATAATAGGTATACAGCTGGCTCTTTTCCAGGTTTACGATTTCACACAGCTGATCCATTGTCCATGGTTGATCATACGAGCGCAGCATGGTAAGGCGCAGCTGGCAAAACTGCTCATACAGATCCCCGTCGCTTTTGCTTCCGTTTCCGATCGGTACAATCCCCCGATGGGCACAGATCAGCAGCTGGCAGAGCAGATAATAAATCCGTTCCCCGGAAAACGGCTGCGCGGAAACCTGCTCCAGCTGAATTTCCCGGATATATTCATCAATTTTATCATAATTGAACGGATAAAAAACCTCATTTGTCGGAAGCAAAAAACGCTGACCCGGATTTTCCGGAAAACCAAAATGAATGTAACTGTTCATAAATTTCCCGATTGCCCTGTAATCCTGTTCTGCATCCGGTGTATAAAGCAGGCAGGCATTTTCTCTGGTGATCGTCACCTGATCCCCCCGACAGATTCTCATCGGAGTTTTTAACAGCAGGAACAGATAGTCCCCGCTCCCATCCGGACGGTAAATCCGGTCAAAATCGCGATTTTTCCGATTGTATTCACAAATATGCAGCTCAAAATCCATAGAAAACCCTCTTTCTTTTTCAAAACACCACTTTACCGAAAACCGGAAGAAAAGTCAACTACTTCGGAGAAAAAGGAATCGCATTTTCCTGTATATCTGCTAGAATGAACTTATCCAAATATCTTATGTTCAGGAGGTATAGCATGAAAAAAGCCGACATTATTATCGACAAATATTTTCTCACCGGTGACGTAAACCGGAGAATTTTCGGTTCTTTTATCGAGCATCTGGGACGGGCCGTATACGAGGGAATCTATCAGAAAAACAGTCCTTTTGCAGATGAGCAGGGCTTCCGCAAGGACACTCTGTCTCTGGTAAAAGAGCTTCAGGTGCCCATCGTCCGTTATCCGGGCGGAAATTTTGTCTCCGGTTTTCACTGGGAAGACAGTGTAGGACCAAAAGAGCAGCGTCCTGCACGGCCGGAACTTGCCTGGGGCGTGATTGAGACCAATGAATTCGGACTCAATGAATTTGCCGACTGGTCACGCAAAGCCGGAAATGAAATCATGATGGCTGTCA
>JAQYOA010000066.1 GCA_028727605.1 Lachnospiraceae bacterium | reverse complement strand
CATCTGATTAATTCCAGAAAACTCAATATCCGGTCAGTTGTCACTTTTCATGCCTTTGTGGAGGAGATCGGGGATATTCAGATTCCTGTGGAGGTGCGTGAAAACAAAGGAATCTCTGAAAAGAGGCGCGACCTGCATGTGATGGAGCTCAGTGTGCAGAAAAAAGATACACTGCGGCTGAAAAAGGAAATCACCCTTGCCTCCAATAAACCAAGTATTCATGAAATCCTGTGGAGAGAAATTGAGGTGCGGGGGCTGGATTTAAGGGCAGAAGAGGGAAAAGTGACGGCAAGGGGAGAATTGTTTATTTTCTGCCTTTATGCCGGTGATGATGACGATCATCCGCTGCAGTGGCTGGAACAGGCGATTCCCTTTCAAGGGGAGGTGGAATGTGCGGGATGCATGATGGATATGATTCCAAGAATCGAGACCTCGTGTATTCAGAAGAGCATGGAGATCCAGCCGGATGCGGATGGGGAAGAGCGAATGCTGCAGATCGATCTGACGCTGGAGATGGATATCCGGCTTTACAGTGAAAGTGTCATTTCTCTTTTGGAGGACGTTTACAAACCGGAGATGGAATTGGTGCCGGAGAGAAAAGAAGAAACGCTGGATAGCCTTCTGATTCGGAACTCCTCCAAGTGCCGTGTCAGTGACCGGGTTCAGGCCCGTGTTCCACAGAATAAAATCCTGCAGATCTGTCACAGTGAAGGGACAATCCGGCTGGATGAAGATCGGATTGTGGAGAATGGCATCGAAGTGCAGGGAATTGTGGAACTGAAAGTTTTATACATCGTAAGCGATGATGATATGCCGTTTTACGCCACAGAGGGGGTCATTCCGTTCCGTCATGTGATTGAGGCTGGTGGAATCGGAAAAGACTGCAGATATTATCTGCAGAATGCGCTGGAGCAGCTTTCCACCACAATGACAGATGGAAATGAAATTGAAGTCAAAGTAGTTATGAATCTGGGGGCAATTGTGCTGCGTCCCAACAGGATCCAGGCGATCCAGACTGTGGAAGAGCGACTTCCGGATAAGGAGAAGCTTCAGAATATGCCGGGGATTGTCTGCTATGTTGTACAGCCGGGGGATACTCTCTGGGATATTGCCAAGAGTTTTTATACGACCATGGACCAGATCCGGACGATCAATGGTCTGAAAAGCGATGAGCTTGTTCCGATGCAGCAGCTGATTCTGGCAAAATTTACAAATGCTTAACAAAAAGGCTTGTGTTTTGGTATCATTCGTTTTATGATAACCGTGAGAAATCAATCCTATAGAACAGGGAATGAGGGGAAAAACAAGGAGGATACTTACGATGAAGTTCTTAAAAGAGCGGGAGGGTTACTTCTTTTCAAATCAGGATTTGAAAAGATTAATTCTTCCGCTGTTGATTGAACAGCTTCTGGCGATTGCAGTCGGAATGGCGGATTCAATTATGGTGTCAAGTGTGGGTGAAGCGGCAGTCTCCAGTGTATCACTGATCGATACGATTTTTGTCTTATTGATTAATATGTTCACTGCGATTGCAACCGGAGGCGCTGTTGTCTGCGGTCAGTATATCGGAAAAAAGCGTTTGAATAAAGCATGTGAGGCAGCCGATCAGCTGATGCTGATCACGGTTTTGATTTCCATCGTGATTATGGGACTGATCTATCTGATGAAGCCTTTCATTTTCCATGTAGTCTTTGGCCATATCACAGAGGAAGTGGAATATAACTGCAATGTTTATCTGATGATTGTGGCGGCATCGATTCCGTTTCTTGCGGTTTACAACGGAGGTGCGGCAATCTTTCGTGCGCAGGGAGATTCCAGGACACCGATGACGATTTCCGTCGTAATGAATTTGATCAATATTACAGGAAATGCCATCTTGTTGTATGGACTGCACCGCGGCGTAGAGGGAGCTGCGATTCCGACTCTGATATCGAGAATTTTTGCGGCAGCTGCGGCGTTTTATCTTGTATATAATCCGAAATATCAGCTGCATTGCAGCCGTCCGATCCGATTGCGCTTTGACGGAATGATGTTAAAAAAGATCCTTGGGATCGGAATCCCCAACGGTCTGGAGGGCAGTATGTTCCAGCTGGGAAAGATTCTGGTACTGAGTCTGATTACCCAGTTTGGCACTGCATCGATTGCAGCAAATGCGGTATCCAATTCCATTGCAGTCTTTCAGACCCTTCCGGGAATTGCCATCGGAAGCGCAATCCTTACCGTATCCGCGCAATGTGCCGGAGCAGGAGCCTATGATCAGGTGAAGTATTATACGAAAAAACTGCTTGCCATTATTTACGGCATGATGCTGATTTCCTCCACCGTAGTTATTCTGGTTCTTCCGCTGATCATGCGGGTTTACAATCTGTCACCGGAAGCAACCTCTATGGCGGAGAAAATTATTGTATATCACGGAATCTGCTGCATTCTGATCTGGCCGCTGTCTTTTTCTCTGCCCAACACTTTGCGTTCTTCCAACGATGTTACTTTCTGTATGGTCCTCTCAATCCTTTCCATGTGGATCTGCAGAATCGGTTTCAGCTATATCCTGGGCTCTGTCCTGAAGATGGGTGTCTTTGGTGTCTGGGTAGCGATGACGCTGGACTGGGCAGTCCGCGCAGTCTTCTTTACAATTCGATATAAAAGCGGAAAATGGCAGCATCATACCTGAGAAAAATGTTCAAGGGCTTAAAGAGGCAGATACGGTACAAATTCTGCTTGTAAAATCAGGAATCTTCTACTATAATTAGGAACATAGCCCGAAGGTGTGGTAAAACTTCGGGCGTTTCCTATCAAAGCACTTCTTGAATATAAGAAGTGCAGGATGTTGATGGTTCATTTATCCAGGATAAAATACAGGAGGGCACTTTCTTGAAAAGAGAAACGGTTATCGTACTTGATTTTGGCGGTCAGTATAACCAGCTGATTGCAAGACGTGTGCGTGAATGCAACGTCTACTGTGAGATTTATTCATACAAAACTGAGATTGAGAAAATCAAAGAAATTCAGCCGAAAGGTATCATTTTTACCGGAGGACCGAACAGCGTATATCTGCCGGATTCTCCGACTTATACAGAGGAGATTTTCAAGCTTGGCATCCCGATTCTCGGCATCTGTTACGGTTCTCAGCTGATGATGCATCTGCTGGGTGGTAAAGTGGAAAAAGCACCTGTCAGAGAGTACGGTAAAATTGAAGTGACCGTGGACACCAACTCAGCTCTGTTTGAAAATGTATCCGAGAAAACGATCTGCTGGATGAGCCACAACGATTATATTTCCGAAGCGGCTCCGGGATTTTCCATTATTGCGCATACCGATGACTGTCCGGTGGCTGCTGTGGCAAATGTGGAGCAGAAACTGTATGCAACACAGTTCCATCCGGAAGTACTGCACACCAAAGAAGGAAAGAAAATGCTTTCCAACTTTGTTTACAATGTGTGCGAGTGTTCCGGCGACTGGAAGATGGATTCTTTTGTAGAGGAATCCATCAAAGCAATCCGCGAAAAAGTCGGAGACGGAAAAGTGCTCTGCGCACTCTCGGGCGGTGTGGATTCTTCCGTTGCAGCAGTACTTCTGTCCAAAGCAGTCGGCAATCAGCTGACCTGTGTGTTTGTAGATCATGGCCTTCTCCGAAAGAATGAAGGAGATGAGGTTGAGGCAGTTTTCGGACCGGATGGTCCATACGACCTGAATTTCATCCGCGTCAATGCCCAGGAACGTTTCTATGAGAAACTCAAAGGAGTAGAGGAACCGGAGAGAAAGCGCAAGATCATCGGCGAAGAATTTATCCGCGTTGTTGAGGAAGAGGCAAAGAAAATCGGCGCTGTAGATTTTCTGGTACAGGGAACTATTTACCCGGACGTCGTGGAGAGCGGTGTCGGCGGTGAGTCCACTGTCATCAAATCCCATCACAACGTCGGCGGTCTGCCGGATTATGTAGATTTCAAAGAAATCATCGAACCGCTGCGCAACCTGTTCAAGGATGAAGTAAGAAAAGCCGGACTGGAACTCGGAATTCCGGAATACCTCGTATTCCGTCAGCCATTCCCGGGCCCGGGCCTTGGCATCCGTATCATCGGCGAGGTAACAGCCGAGAAGGTCAAAATGGTACAGGATGCGGATGCGATCTGGAGAGAAGAGATCGCAAAAGCGGGAATCGATCGCGAGATCGGTCAGTACTTTGCAGCGCTGACCAACATGAGATCCGTAGGCGTCATGGGTGATGAGAGAACCTACGATTACGCCATTGCGCTGCGCGCAGTCACCACAACGGACTTCATGACCGCAGAAAGCGCTGAGATTCCGTGGGAAGTCATCGGCCGGACGACAAGCAGAATCGTGAATGAGGTGAAACATATTAACCGGGTACTGTATGATTGTACGGGAAAACCGCCGGCAACGATTGAGTTTGAGTAGGATTTTGCAAAATTAGACCCAGTATTTATGCGGGTTCCAAGCAAATTCCGTTATTTTTTGGCAACGGATTGGCAACACTTTTTGCTATATTCCTTGAATAAAATTATATTTCTATAACATAAAAACCTTACTGATGAACTGTTTCCAAAATTGGAAAGAGCAGTCAGTAAGGTTTTTATTTTTGCATTTCTTTATTGATTTTCTTTTTTCAGTGCCTTGATG
>JAQYOA010000065.1 GCA_028727605.1 Lachnospiraceae bacterium | reverse complement strand
GCAGGCTCCCCAGCTTTTCTCGGTCGGATTCCGCTCACCTGTAGGTGAATCAATTCCCCGTATCCCAGTTTCACTGAATCAGGAACAGCGGATCTCTTTTGTTTTGGAACAGACGGTCATCTATGTGAACTACGATGTTGTTCAAACCTCCACCGGAAGCCAGTTGATTGTAATGCGGCTCAAAGATCCGACCCCAGGTATCTGGAATCTGCAGGTCTATAACTCGATTTCCAGTTATCTGGATTTTCATATCTGGCTTCCTCTCACAGGAATTGCAAAGCCGGATATCACTTTTCTTGAGCCGAATCCCTATACGACACTCACATCGCCCTCCACCTCCATCCCAATCCTGTCACCATCCACCTATCAGGCTTCCAACAACAGCATCTATCTTCACTCCGGGCGAGGATTTACCAGACTGGGAAATAAAAAACCGGATTTTGCCGCACCAGGTGTCGCAGTCACAGGACCGGGACCGTCCGGTTCCTATATCAGTCGAACCGGTTCGAGCGCTTCCGCAGCCATCACGGCGGGAGCAGCAGCTCTTCTGCTTCAATGGGGCATGCAGAGGACACCTGTTCATTACTTTACTTCGCAGGAACTGAAGATCTATCTGGTCCGTGGAGCCGTACGCAGTCCGGATCTGAATTACCCTAACAGAGAATGGGGATACGGAAAGCTGAATCTTTATCATACCTTTGAAGCACTTATGACAACATGATATGAGTGATCCGACAAATGAATCCGGACATAATATTATTTATAATCATTATATTGCTTCTATCCAATATATATTGATTGATGCACACATTCCAGCTGCATCTATAAAGTTCTTCATTGTTTTATAATTTTCTTATAAGTATTACTATAATAATGATCTTAACAAGGCCTTATTGAAAAATATCATAAAGCCGTTTAAAAATGACTGAAAGGAGGATTCTGCAGATGAATTACGAGCGTTTAAATGATTTACGGCTTCTTGGACTCACAATTGCTTATTATCGCAGAGCCAAAGGCATGACTCAGGCTGAACTTGCTGAGTCTGTACACATCAGCCGCACTCATATGAGCAATATTGAAGCACCAAATACCAAGACTTCGATTTCTTTAAATCTTCTGTTCGATATTGCAGAGGCATTGGATGTTCCGGTAAAGGAACTTTTCGACTTCCAGGGCAGAAGTTTGTAAGAGGAAAAGTCATTGATCGGTCTGGCTCCACACATGCAATCCGATAAAAAATGCTCTTGACCTGTAACCATATTCCGGCAGCTTTCATATCATGAAGTGTAACGAAAATGATTCTTCGGAGGAACAAACATGAGTGATTTAGCTGCTACAAACTGTGGATGCGGATGTGACAACGGATGCGATAACAACTGTGGATGTGACAATGGATGCGGTCTTTCCAATGGTTTCTTTGGTAACGGTGACTGCTGCAGTATCATCTGGATTATCCTGCTTCTCTCCTGCTGCGGCGGATGGGGCAATAATCGTCGCGGTGAATGTGGCTGGGGCAATGACAGCTGTCTGTTAATCATTATTCTCCTCTTCTGTTGCGGCGGATGGGGCTGCGGATGCTGATACAGGCATCGCCTTTTTAGAAACAGCCCGGAAAGCAATTTCCGGGCTGTTTTTCATTGTATACGAACACTCTGTTTTCTTTTCCTGCAATCCTCTGACATCTTTTGAGATTGATTTTCATTTTTCCTGTTTCCGGGTCTTTTTTGACTTTCCATCCTCTTTTGGCAATCCAGATCCAACTCATAAAACGCATTCCCATCTATTACAATTTTTTCCTTCTGCTCGCTCATACCCAAAAGAAATCCTTTCCCTGTTTCATTAAACCAAAGAAAACCTCAAAGCGAAGTCTCCTTTCACTTCTATTATATGTCATCCCCTTTTGGTGAGCAAAAAAAATCTTCTCTATGAAGAGTCATTTTTTCTGCTTCTTATCATATCATAATACAAAAGTCCAGGAAATGATGTCTCATGTATGAACAGGACGAAGAAAAAATGACCCCTCTCGATCAGATGATTGCCGAGGACCAGCTGCAAATGCTCAAAGCTGCTATTCCCTACAGCAATCCGAGATTTCAGCCGATCCTATCTGTTTTTGCAAAATGTCTGGAATTAGAAAGGACGATCTCGCTTTTTACACAGCCCACAGAACTGTCCATGATGTCTGAAAACACCCATTCAACTTCCAATCCCATCGATATGTTAAATGATATTGCCCGTTTCGCAACCGGAGAACGAAAAGAAAGTCTTGAAGCTTTCATACAAACCTTTGAAACATTGCAGCTTGTGCATACATGCGGGGAGGTACAAAATGACACAGAATGACCGTCAAAACCCAAACAGCAGCTCCACGTCAGATCGCAAAGACTGGACCAGCGATCCAGGACTGTCCGGTATCGATATCGCAAAGCTGCAAATGCTTCGATCCATGGCCGAAAATGCCAGAGGAAAAACACAATCAGAACTCCTTCCGTTTCTGATGGCAGCTTCCGGAGCCTCTAGAAAAAAAGGCATGCAGTTTTCATCTGCCGAAATGGAATTAATCGTCAACGCGCTGAAAGCAGGGAAAACACGTGAGGAGACTGCAAAGATTGATCAGATGATTCAAATCATTCGCAGAATACAGAAGTAACGGTCTCCATAAGCAATCTAAATGCTTCCTGTACCGCCAAAGAACGGATCTCCTGTCGATCTCCCTGAAAATGGAATTCTTTTACAACCGTCTTTCCCAGCACGCAGCAGCCGATGTAAACCAGTCCCACCGGTTTTTCCGGTGTCCCGCCGCCGGGGCCTGCAATCCCCGTAGTTGCAACAGATACTTCTGTTCCTGTGGAACTGCATGCTCCCGCTGCCATCTCCTCAGCCGTCTGTGTGCTGACTGCACCATAATTTATAAGCGTTTCCCGATTTACACCCAGATAACGTTCTTTTGCTTCGTTGGCATAGGTAACCAGTCCCTGCATCAATACCTCTGATGCTCCCGGGACATTGACAATTGCTGCCGATATTGCTCCTCCGGTACAGGATTCGGCCGTTGTCAACCGCAAATGATGTTTTTTCAGCAATTCGACAACCCGCACCTCCATTTGATCCGCCTGTAATTCTCCTTTCATCGTAATCAGCCTCCTTTCAAAAAACATGCGCCTCTTTCTCTGAACTTCAGATAAGGGGCGCATATTGTCATTTTTTTAATTTCTAATTCTGCATGGAAAGTACATTCTTGTTTTTCAGCAAATAATCAATCAAAGACACCACCGTCAGAACCAGTGCAAGCCAGATAAAGATTTGTTCCAGAACAGCAAAGAAGCCACCCAGGTCTGCAATCACCAGCACAATCATTACCATCTGACTGATCGTCTTTAACTTTCCCCATTTACTGGCGGCAATTACAACTCCATTATCCGATGCGATCAAACGGAACCCGCTGATAATGAACTCCCGGGAAATGATAATGATCACCATCCATGCCGGAAGTTTTCCCATCTCAACGAAGCAAATCAGGGCAGAACATACCAGCAGCTTGTCTGCCAGAGGATCCATAAATTTTCCAAAATCTGTTACCAGGTGATCTCTTCTTGCAATATATCCATCCAGCGTATCGGTAAGACTTGCCGCAATAAAAATCACAAGCGCAATCCACTTTCCGGCATCTCCGCCCAAAGAGGAAAGCATAAACAATACAAAAAACGGAATCATGATGACTCTCAGAATCGTTAATTTATTTGGTAAATTCATTCCATTATCTCTCCTATCAAATCATACTCCAGGGCACCTACGATTTTCACTTTTACAAAATCACCGGATACCAGTGTTTCCGACGTGTTGACAAAAACGTATCCGTCCACACCCGGTGCATCTGCCTGACTGCGTCCCACATAGGCATGTTCTTCCGGAATCTCACCTTCAATCATGACAAGAAGTTCCTGCCCGATTTTTTGCTCACCAAGTTCTGCAGAGATATCCTGCTGCAGTTCCATCAATTCCTGCTGACGATCCAGTTTCACTTCCTCGTCAATCTGGAGATCCATATTTGCGGCAGGTGTCCCTTCTTCCGGTGAATAGGTAAATACGCCAAGCCGATCAAATTCCATGTCATTGATAAACTCCAGCAATTCCCGGTGCTGCTCCTTTGTTTCCCCCGGGAAACCGGTAATCAAGGTGGTTCGAAGTGTGATATCCGGAATTTCTTCCCGAAGGTTGTTGATAATATCCGTCAGTTCTTCTTTTGATGTACGGCGTCCCATACGCCTTAGTATCTCATCATTTGCATGCTGGATCGGCAAATCCAGATAATGGCAGATTTTCGGTTCCTCTTTCATCGTCTGTACAAGTTCCGGATAAATATCTTCCGGATAACAATACAGAATACGAATCCAATAGAGACCGGGAATTTTACACAGTTCCCGAAGCAGCAGATGAAGTGACGGTTTTCCGTACAAATCAACCCCATAAATGGTAGTTTCCTGTGCAACAAGGATCAATTCCCGTACACCCTGTTCTACCATGGCACGCGCTTCCAAAAGAAGCTCCTCCATGGGAACACTCCTGTAAGAACCGCGAAGTTTTGGGATAATACAGTAGGTACAGTGTTTATCGCATCCTTCCGCAATCTTCAGATACTCATAATATCCCCCGGTGGTCACAATCCTCTTTGCTTTCGTCTCGGGAATTCCCACCAGATTGGCATAGTCTTCATATTTCCTGCCTTCAAGAACCTCTCTGATGGCAGAAACAATCTTATCATAACTGTTGGTTCCAAGAACAGCATCTACCTCAGGGATTTCTTCCAGTATCTCGCTGCGATACCGCTCTGCCATACAGCCCGTCACGAGAAGGACTTTACAATTTCCCTCTGCACGGTATTTCGCCATCTGGAGAATATTATCTATACTTTCTTCTTTCGCATCATGAATAAAACAGCAGGTATTAATAACGATGATATCCGCTTCTTCTTCCGAATCGGTAATCTCAAATCCCTGTTCCACCAGAAGGCCCAGCATATGCTCTGAGTCTACCAGGTTTTTATCACAGCCAAGGGAAATAAATAAAATTTTCATGTAATTCTCCTGTGCACCACAGTTTATTCAGCAATTTATTCAGCAGTCTCTTCTTCCTGTTCTGTCTCTTCCGGAAGAATCGTAACTTCACCTTTATACATTTCCTCAACAGCGACAGACAAAGGTTTCATTCCTTTTTTTACTTTCACAAGCGGTTCGCCTCCTGCGATCAGCTGTCTTGCACGCTTGCTGGTAGCAAGGACCAGAGAATAGCGGCTGCTGACAACCGGTGCCTCATCCATGTCCTGTCCTTCGTTGATCGTTGCAATTAATTCCTGATATGACGGGTGAATCATACTAATGTCTCCTCTCTTTCTTTTAACTCTTTTTGAATGTGATTGATAAATTCTCTCTGACGACAGCTCATAAAATGCTGGCTCTGAATCGTCTCATGCATCTGTCTTACACAGGTGTCAAGATCATCATTCACGAGTATATAATCATATTTTTCCATGCCCCGGGACTCTCCAACAGCCTGTTTCATTCGACCGGAAATGACTTCCTCAGTCTCTGTTCCCCGTCCCCGCAAACGTCTTTCCAGTTCTTCAACGCTTGGAGGCGTAATAAACAAAAGAAGGGCATCCGGACGTTTTTCCTTCACCTGCAATGCCCCCTGAATTTCAATCTCAAGAATGACATCACGGCCGGCTTCCAGCTGCTGTTCCACATATGCTTTTGGAGTCCCGTAAGAGTGCTTTACATAGCGCGCGTACTCAATAAAGGCATTCTCCTCAACCATCCGGTCAAATTCTTCCTGTGTACGGAAAAAGTAATCTTTTCCATCCTCTTCTCCCGGCCTCGGATCCCGTGTAGTCACCGATACCGACAGGGCATAATTATCATAATCTGACATCAGGCGCTTCATAAGCGTCCCTTTTCCGGCTCCCGAAAAGCCCGATACTACTGTAAGTATTCCTTTACTCATCCTCCTGCTCACCCCGTTCCTTTTCTGCTTCCCAGCCCGCATGAAACCTTCGGCTGATTGTCTCCGGCTGAAGCGCTGACAAAACAACATATTCCTCACCGGTGATAATGACTGCTTTGGTTCTCCGTCCCTGGGTAGCATCGATAATTCTGTTACTCTCCTTTGCCCGCTGAACCATTCGTTTGATCGGTGCAGCTTCCGGGCTTACCACAGCGATAATCTTGTCCGAATTCACAACATTTCCAAAACCGATATTCACAAGTTTTGCCACTTTTTCTACCTGCCTATTCAATGTTCTGGATCTGCTCCCGAACTTTTTCAATTTCTGTCTTAAGTTCTATTGCAATATTGGATGTATCAAGGTCGTTTGCTTTGGAAAGGATTGTGTTTGCCTCACGATTCATTTCCTGAGCAATGAAATCCAGTTTCCGCCCGATACTGCCTCCGAGAAGGAGCACAGACTTCATATTATCAATGTGACTGCGCAATCTTACGGTTTCCTCATCGGTACAGATTTTGTCCGCAAAAAGAACCACTTCCGATGCAATTCTCGCCTCATCCAGCTGCACATCCGCAAGCAGCTCTCTGGTTCGTTCCATCAGACGCTCCCGGTATTCTTTCAGAATCTCAGGTTCTCTCTTTTCGATTTCCTCAACGCCTTTTCGCATACCATCCAGTTTTCCGAGGAGATCGGATAACAGAGCCTGACCTTCCCGGTCTCTTGCCTCTGTAAACTGAACAGCCGCTTTTCTGAGAACCTGTTCCAGCTCTGTCCACAGTTCTGTCTCGTCAACCGTCATCTCTTCCATCGTGAGAACATCCGGACATCTGGAGAGCATGGAAACTTTTACGTCATTTTCAATGGAAAACTCTTCTTCCATCTGCCGAAAATATTCCAGATACTGTCCCGCCAGAAGACAGTTATACTTTAGCTGCACATTACTGTCTGTGAAATCCTCATAAGTAATGAAGATATCTACTTTTCCACGCTGAATATATTCCTTCAGCACACCCCGGATCGCAGCCTCGAAACAACTGAGTTTCTTCGGCAGTTTCACATTAAAATCAAGATATCTGTGATTCACAGATTTAATCTCAACTGTTATTCTCCGGTCACTGTTGGACATCTCGGCTCTTCCAAAGCCGGTCATACTTTTAATCATGGATCACATGCCTCCTGTATGGAACGGCCGATCACTATCAGTCTTTGCCCATACAGATTTATTATAATTCATTCGTAAACCCTAGTCAAATCTTTTTTTATATATTATAATGATCAGGAAAATAATATACGACCAGGAGTTGATAATTATGGCATTTGACGGCATTACCGTTTCCAGCATTGTAAAAGAATTAAACGATACAATTGTGGGAGGAAAAATCAATAAAATTGCTCAGCCCGAAGCTGATGAATTGATGATCACAGTAAAAAACAATCGGACAGTCTATCGTCTGTTAATTTCTGCCAGTGCTTCTCTTCCTCTCATTTATCTTACCGAGAATAATAAGCCCGGTCCCATGACAGCACCGAATTTCTGTATGCTTCTGCGCAAACACATCGGCAGCGCAAGAATTCTCTCCGTAACACAGCCGGGGCATGAACGCATTCTGATTTTTGACCTCGAGCATCTCAATGAACTGGGAGATCTCTGCCGCAAGAAACTGATTGTAGAAATCATGGGAAAACACAGCAACATCATTTTCTGTCAGGAAGATCTGACAATCATTGACAGTATCAAACACATCTCCGCGAACATGAGCTCCGTCCGCGAAGTGCTGCCGGGAAGAACCTGGTTTATTCCCCAAACACAGGAAAAAGAAAATCCTCTTACCATTTCCGAGGATAAATTCTACCAGTTTGTCTGCTGCAAACCAATGCCTGCAGCAAAAGCAATTTACACTTCCCTGACAGGCTTTAGTCCGCTAATGGCAGAAGAAATTTGTACAAGAGCCGGCATTGACGGAGGTTTTTCCATAAATGCACTGGAAGAAACTGCCCGCATCCATCTCTATCATACCTTCCGACGTATGACAGAGGATATTATAGAAGGATCTTTTACCCCCAATATTGTTTACTGCGGCGATGAGCCACTGGAATTTGCCGCATTTCCTCTTACTCAGTATCAGGAACAGCGCTGCGAATTCTTCTCTTCGATCTCTTCCGTTCTCGAGACTTACTATGCGATGAAAAACCGCATCACACGAATCCGTCAAAAATCCGCCGACTTGCGCAGGATCGTCAACACAGCACTGGAACGCAACGTCAAAAAGTATGAGCTCCAGAAAAAGCAGCAAAAAGATACGGAGAAAAAGGAAAAATATCGTGTGTATGGAGAATTGCTGAATACATACGGTTATGGTCTGGAACCGGGTGCAAAATCACTGGAAGCACTCAATTACTATACCAATGAAATGATCACGATTCCTCTGGATACCAGACTGACAGCTGCAGAAAATGCGAAAAAATATTTTGAACGCTACAGCAAGCTGAAACGAACGGAAGAAGCACTCAATGAGTTATTGATTGAGACCAAAGCGGATATCGAGCACCTGGAATCTGTCAGTACCGCTCTGGACATTGCATTGGATGAAGCAGATCTGGTTCAGGTAAAAGAGGAATTAATCGAATACGGATATATCCGCAGAAAAGGTCCCGCCGGAAAGAAACAGAAAATCACTTCCCATCCCTTCCACTATCTTTCCTCCGACGGCTTTGATATCTATGTGGGCAAAAACAATTATCAGAACGAGGAACTGTCTTTCAAATTCGCATCCGGCGGCGACTGGTGGTTTCACTCGAAAGGACAGCCGGGCAGCCACGTCATCGTAAAGACCAACGGCAAAGAACTGCCTGATTCTACCTTTGAGGAAGCCGCCCGCCTGGCCGCATATTATTCCAAAGGCAGACAGTCTCCCAAAGTGGAGATTGATTATACCCGCAAGAAAAATCTGCGCAAGCCCAACGGAAGCAAACCAGGCTTTGTCGTTTACTATACCAATTATTCCATGGTGGCAGTCCCCGACATCCATGGGATCAAAGAAGCAAAAGATTTTTAGAATTCTTAACATATAATTCATTAATTCTTACTTTTTTCTATGTTATACTCTTTCTAGAAACTGGTACAAAAAGAGCAGGCATCCTTCCAAAAAAGGATCCCTGCTCCGGACTGTTTCCGTCTTATGAGGATGACTGCTTTCTTTGCAAGGAGCAACCAGAAGATTATTACACCAAGAGAGGAATACCATATGAGAAAGTCCATATCCGAGATATTAAATCCCAGAGTTCCCACAACACGCTACATGGTAGATCCCTCTGTCGGTCTCACCGACAGTCAGGTCAAAGAATACCGCGACAACGGCTGGTCGAACCGCGCCGTGGAGCCGCCTTCAAAATCAACCTCAGAAATCATCAAGAGTAATCTTTTTACTTATTTTAACCTGATATTTCTGATTATCGCTATTCTTTTAGTGATTGCAGGTTCTTTTCGCGATCTGACCTTTCTCCCTGTCATTATCGCCAATACATTAATCGGTATCTTTCAGGAAATCCGCGCGAAAAACACACTGGAAAAACTTTCCGTTCTAAATGCGCCAAAAGCGGCGGTCATGAGAAACGGAAATCTGGTAACTCTTCCGGCGGAAGACCTGGTATTGGATGATATCGTCCTATTCCAGGCCGGAAAACAGATTTGTGCCGATGCAGTTGTACTGGAGGGCGAAGTCCAGGTAAACGAATCACTGCTGACAGGAGAATCCGATGAAATCACCAAACGCCCCGGTGATACCCTGATGTCCGGAAGCTTTATCGTATCCGGGAGCTGCAAGAGCCGACTGACGAAAGTTGGGGAAGACTCCTACATTTCTCAGCTGACACTGGAAGCAAAAGCAATGAAGGAAGGCGAACAGTCCGAAATGATCCGCTCTCTGAACCGACTGGTAAAAATTGTCGGTATCCTGATCATTCCCATTGGAATCCTTCTTTTCGGTCAGCAGTTTTTCATTTCCCACGAAACCTTCCGCGAAAGCATTACTTCTATGGTAGCTGCCGTAATCGGTATGATTCCTGAAGGACTCTATCTTCTCGCCAGCGTCGCACTGGCAGTCAGTGTGATCCGTCTCGCTTCTCAGAAGGTTCTTGTTCATGACATGAAATGTATCGAAACCCTGGCAAGAGTGAATGTCCTTTGTGTGGACAAAACCGGAACCATCACCGAAACAAATATGAAAGTAAACCGAGTCATTCCAACAGAGAATTTCTCTTCCGGTGACGAGAACGAACTGTCTCTGATAATCGGTGATTTCACAGCAGCCATGGCGAATGACAACATTACCATGCAGGCCCTGAAAGAATATTTTACGGATCATCATGAAAGAACAGCCGTTTCTTTTACTTCCTTTTCTTCTGCATATAAATATTCCAGTGTCTCCTTTTCCGACGTTTCCTATGTTCTCGGAGCTCCGGAGTTTGTACTGCGGGAAGATTTTCCGGCATATCAGTCAGAAATCGAGCCGTACACCAGACAAGGCAACCGTCTGCTCGTCTTTGGAACAAGCGACACGGTACCTGACGGTAAGGCGCTTACCGGAAAAGTAACTCCGCTCGCGTATATTTTGCTGTCAAATCCTATCCGCAAAGAGGCACCTGACACATTCCGCTATTTTTCCGAGCAGGGAGTTCGCGTGAAAGTCATTTCCGGTGACAACCCGGTCACCGTGTCCGAAGTTGCAAAACAGGCAGGCATTGAGCATGCAGATCAATATATCGACGCATCTGCACTGAAAAGTCAGGAAGAAATTGAAGATGCCATTATGAAATATACCGTATTCGGACGAGTAACACCGGATCAGAAACGCCAGTTTGTACAGGCACTGAAAAATGCCGGAAAAACGGTTGCCATGACCGGTGACGGCGTAAACGATGTTCTTGCCCTGAAAGATGCGGACTGTTCGATCGCTATGGCATCCGGAAGCGATGCCGCGGCTCAGGCTGCTCAGCTGGTACTGCTCGATAATGATTTTTCCAAAATGCCGTCTGTTGTGCTGGAAGGACGCCGGGTTGTAAACAATCTGCAGCGATCCGGATCTCTTTTTCTTGTCAAAAATATCTTTTCCTTCCTGCTGTCTCTGTTTTCACTGATCTCTATGGTGACCTATCCTCTGGAGCCATCACAGATTTCATTGATCAGCATGTTTACCATCGGTATCCCCGGCTTCCTGCTCTCTCTGATGCCGAACAGGAATCGCATTGAAGGACACTTTATTTCAAATATTATGGTACGCGCTCTTCCTGCCGCGCTAACTGACTTTTTGATGGTTGCCACCCTTGTGATTTTCGGACAGGAGTTTGCCGTCGGAAGCGAAGACATCGCAACCGCTTCCACCATGCTGCTGGCCATTGTTGGTTTTATGATTTTATATCGTGTCAGCAAACCTCTGAACTGGATGCGCTGGGTAACTCTGATCTTCTCTGCGTTCGCTTTTCTGTTTTGCATTCTGTTTTTGCAGCCCTTGTTCGCCATTACAGGAATGTCTCGAAAATGCATCATGCTTTTGGTTGTTTTCTCTGTGGCAACAGAGCCGACGCTTCGCTATCTAAACATCTTTGTGGATGCGGTTTCTTCCTTTTGGAAGAAGCAAAAAATTATTTATCACAAACGTCAGAAAGAGAAAGTCGGATCTTCCGTGTAGTGTGCTCTCTCTCCTCCGATGTATTTCGGTCTGGTGCGGGCGCATACTACATGCGCATCCCCAATCGCATTTCTTTTTGTTCTCACCGGAACTGCAACGTCTTTTAGCTGCATTCCGATCAAAACATCACCGATATCAATTCCGGCATGGGCTTTTACATGTTCAACTGCAACCGGATCCTTCAGTCCGTAATAGGTCGCCGTCGCAAAAGATCCGCCGCCTTTCAGATGAGGAACCACACTTACTTCTTCATAGCGGTAAAGACCGGCGGCCTCCCGCTCCAAAATGACCGCACGATTCAGATGTTCGCAGCACTGTGCTGCAAGATATACCTGATGCGCATTTGCCGTTTCATAAATAGCCTCAAACACAGCCTTTCCGATCTCCGTACTGGAATGCGTTCCAAGACGGTAATGTGCGATTTCACTGGAAGAACATCCGACCACAAGAATCTGTCCCGGCTTCATATTTGCTGTTTCGATCAATTCTTCTGCTATTTCCCGTGCTTCTTTTTTTATTTCATCCAACATCTTATCATTACCTCCATATGTCATTGTCATTTGCTGAGATTTTGTTCTGTCTGCAATTTACCTGCAGGATCTTCCCCGCAGGAAGCTTCGTGATCCGGCTCCGAGTTTGAAATCAGAACCGCCGCGAAGATCATAATGCAGCCCATGATCATACGAATCGTCACTCTTTCATGAAGAATCAAAATAGAGAGCAGCGTACCAAACACCGATTCCATTGAGAGAATAATTGCTGCTTTGGTTTCTTCCACGTATTTCTGGCAGGTGGTCTGCAGCAAATAGCAAACAGTCGTACTGACGACACCGAGATACAGAAGACTCAGCCATCCCTTCGCATCTGCCTGTACAGTAAATTCGCGGCATAAGATCATACAAAATGCAGACAAAACAAACGCCGTCAGCATCTGCAGAAAATTCAGAATTTCTGCTCTGAGATTTTTTACAAAAATACCGGTCAGAAATATCTGAAATGCAAATCCGACTGCGCATAGAAGTGTCAGCCCATCTCCCAGTCCAAGAGAGAAACTCCCGCTAAGGGACAACACACCCACTCCTGCCACTGCGAGCAGCGCTCCTATAATGCCTCTGCTCCCCACCTTCTTATGACAGAAACAAAAACTGATAAAAGGTACCATTACCACATTGGTCGCTGTCAAAAACGCGTTTTTCGACGGTGTTGTATAGGACAAACCAACGATTTGCAGCGCAAATCCGGCGAAAAGTGTAATTCCCATTAAGATGCCGGCACGTATTTCATCACGGGTCATACTGGAAAGCTTTTTCCAGCTTAAGATTCCCATCAAAAGCGACGCAAGAAAAAAACGGCCGGTAATAATCTGGAAGGGAGTCAGTGATTCCAATGCCATATCACTTGCAACAAAGCCTCCGCCCCAAATCACAGTCACAAGAACCAGACCAATCATTGCGAAATATTTCTTCATTCTGTTTCTCCATGCCTTTCCTCAAAGCTCAACAACAGAAAACCACGGTCTGTAATTTGCATTTTCAGCCGTTTACAGACCGCGGTTCCTGTTTCATCATCTGATTATTTCTGAACAATATTTACAATACGTCCCGGAACATAAATCTCTTTCACAATCTTTCCGGTCAGTTTATCCGCAATCGCCTCTTTTGCCGCAGCAATTGCCGTTTCTTTATCTGCATCCTTGGAAATCGTAATCGTACCGCGCATCTTTCCATTCAACTGAATTGCAATCTCAACTACAGCTTCCACAGTCTTTGCTTCGTCGTATTCCGGCCATTTTGCCTGATACAGATAGCCTTCATATCCCAGTTCCTGCCACAGTTCCTCTGTCATATGAGGCGCAACCGGATTCAGCAGAATCAGCAGTGTTTCAAATTCTTTTCTGGTTACTTTTCCTGCTTTATAGAAATCATTTACCAGTGTCATCATAGCTGCAATCGCCGTGTTGTACTTCAAAGATTCATAATCGTTGGATACTTTCTTGATTGTCTGATGCATGCGCGCTTCCAGTTCTTTGGAATACGTATCTCCGTCAACAACAGAATCCTGAAGTTTCCATACACGATCCAGGAAACGTCGGCAGCCTTTTACACCCTCCTGTGACCAGGATGCGCTTAAATCGAACGCACCGATAAACATTTCGTAGGTACGAAGTGTATCAGCTCCGAACTCATTGACAATATCATCCGGATTTACTACGTTTCCGCGGGATTTACTCATCTTTTCTCCGTTCTCACCGAGAATCATACCATGAGAAGTACGTTTCTGATACGGTTCCGGACACGGAACTACTCCCTGATCATAAAGGAATTTATGCCAGAAGCGGGAATACAGAAGATGAAGTGTGGTATGCTCCATACCTCCGTTATACCAGTCAACCGGAAGCCAGTAATTCATAGCTTCCTTGCTGGCCAGTGCTTCTTTATTCTTCGGATCCACATAGCGGATATAGTACCAGGAAGATCCTGCCCACTGTGGCATGGTATCTGTCTCACGTTTTGCCGGTCCTCCGCAGCACGGACAGGTTGTGTTTACCCAATCGGTCATTGTAGCAAGGGGAGATTCCCCGTTATCTGTCGGCATGTAGCTTTCCACTTCGGGAAGCTCCAGCGGCAGAGACTCCTCCGGGAGCGGAACATAACCGCATTTCTCACAATGCACAATCGGAATCGGTTCACCCCAGTAACGCTGGCGTGAGAATACCCAGTCTCGCAGCTTATAGTTTGTTTTGGCAGTTCCCACATGATTCTCTTCCAGCCACTCCAGAATCTTCTTCTTTGCATCTGCAACTTCCAGGCCATTCAGGAAACCGGAGTTCACCAGGGTACCGGTTGCCACATCCGTAAACGCAGCATTCTGAACATCACCGCCAGCTACTACTTCAATAATCGGCATATTAAATTTCTTTGCAAATTCCCAGTCACGCTCATCATGAGCCGGTACTGCCATAATCGCACCGGTACCATAACTCATAAGCACATAGTCGGAAATCCAGATCGGAATCTCTTTCTGATTAACCGGATTCACCGCAGTCAAGCCATCCAGCATCACGCCGGTTTTCTCCTTCGCCAGCTCCGAACGCTCAAAATCCGATTTTCGTGCTGCCATTTCGCGGTATTCACAGACTGCATCCCAGTTTTTGATCTCATCTTTATATTTGTCAATGTAGGGGTGCTCCGGAGAGAGAACCATATACGTAACTCCGAAAAGTGTATCCGGACGTGTCGTATAGATTTTCAGTTTTTCCGGCTTATCCTTCAGTGAAAAGTCTACTTCCGCACCGTGAGAACGACCGATCCAGTTCTTCTGGGAAGTTTTTACACGTTCAATATAATCAACGTCATCCAGACCATCGATCAGTTTATCTGCATACTCGGTAATCTTCAGCATCCATTCGCTCTTTACCTTACGGACAACCGGACTTCCGCAGCGCTCGCAGACACCGTTAACTACCTCTTCATTTGCAAGGCCGACTTTACAGGAAGTACACCAGTTGATCGGCATCTCTTTTTTGTAGGCAAGACCGGCTTTGAACAGCTTCAGGAAAATCCACTGTGTCCAGTGATAGTATTCCGGATCGGTTGTATTAATCTCACGCTCCCAGTCGAAAGAATATCCGAGGGACTGCAGCTGATCCTTAAAATGCTGTACATTATTTTTGGTTACAATCTTCGGATGGACGTGATTCTTAATTGCATAGTTCTCGGTCGGAAGACCAAAAGCGTCCCATCCCATCGGATAAAGTACATTGTATCCCTGCATTCTGCGTTTTCTGGCCACAATATCAAGCGCAGTATATGGACGCGGATGTCCAACATGAAGTCCCTGTCCTGACGGATAGGGGAACTCTACCAGTGCATAATATTTGGGTTTTGTATAATCATCTGTGGCCGCAAAAGCCTTTTCATCCTGCCAGATTTTCTGCCACTTCTTTTCGATTTTCTGTGGCTCATATCTTTTACTCATCTTAAAACCTCCTGCGTAATTCACGTTCCGTTTCATTTATGATCATATGAGCTGCCCGACAAAGGAGCCTGACATCGATTTTTCTCGTATCTTGCATTTTCAAAATCGACGATACTCATCAAATGAATAAAACTCAGTTGTATTCTATCACTCTTTTCCGTATTTGACAAATCATTTTTCGCATATCCAGAAAAAAAGAGTGTATTTCCATCCCAACGACCGGATCAGGAAATACACTCTTTTTCTATTGATCGTTCCGCAGCTTTTTTTCAAACTGCCGGAATGTCTTTATTCTTCGTCTTTTGCAACTTTGCTTGCGCGTGCCTCAATTTCTTTTGCCTGAACATCAGCAGGAGCCTGCTCATATCTTGCAAATTCATAGGAGAACTCACCGCTTCCGCCTGTCATTGACCGCAGTGTTGTACCGTATCCGTAAATTTCAAGCTCCGGCACGTCAGCCTCAATGATTGTATGGCCTTTGTGATCCGGGTTCATTCCCAGCACTCGACCACGACGCTTGTTCAGATCTCCCATAACATCTCCTGTATATTTGTCATCCACAATTACCTTCATGGAGACAATCGGCTCAAGGAGAACCGGAGACGCTTCCATAAATCCTTTTTTGAATGCCTGGATTGCTGCAGTCTTAAATGCCATCTCAGAAGAATCTACCGGATGATAAGATCCATCATAGAGAACCGCCTTTACACCTACCACAGGATATGCGGCAAGAGGACCGCTCTGAACTGCCTCCTGAATACCTTTTTCAACTGCCGGGAAGTAATTCTTCGGAACTGCTCCTCCAACCACTTCCTGCGCAAACTCATAAGACTCTTCCAGGTTTCCGGATGATGAAAAACGCATTTTAACATGACCGTACTGACCATGTCCGCCGGACTGCTTTTTATATTTTGCTTCAACATCAGAACTCTTGCGGATTGTCTCGCGGAACGCAACCTTCGGTTTGCTAAGCTCAACTTCCACTTTATATCTTTCCAAAAGTTTGCTGACAATAATGTCGATATGCTGATCGCCCATGCCATAAATCAATGTCTGATGATTTGCGGAATCATTGACTGCCTTCATCGTCAGATCTTCCTGCATCATCTTGGCAAATGCCTGTGAGATCTTATCCACATCCGCTTTATTCTTCGGTTTGTAGCGCTTTGCCGTATACGGAACAGAGACATCCGGTTTTCCATAACGAATCTGATTTGTTTTTGTTGCCAGAGAATCCCCTGTCTTTGCATCACCTAATTTTGCGATTGCACCGATATCACCTGCATGAAGTTCCGGAACCTCAATCGGTTTGGATCCTTCCAGGATATAGAGTTTGTTCAGTTTTTCCTCAGATTCCTGATCTACATTATAAAGAACATCATCGCTTTTGATAACGCCGGAACAAACTTTAATCATGGAATACTTGCCAAGGAACGGATCCACAATTGTTTTGAAAATTGTCGCACTCTTTGGTTTCCGGAAATCGTAATTTGCCTGGAAAATTTCATTGGTCGATACATTAATTCCGGCACAGGGACGGTCCGCCGGGCTCGGGAAGTATCCGCAGATATCATCCAGCAGGTTTGAAACTCCCTGAAGATTCACAGGAGATCCCATGCAGACAGGTACCAGAGATCCATCTCCCACATTCGTAGCCAGAGCTGCTGAAATCTCTGCGACAGAGAACTCCTCACCGCCAAAATAGCGATCCATGAACTCTTCGCTTGTCTCTGCGACAGATTCCATCAGGGTTTCACGATATTTTTCCAGATATTCCACGGAATAATCCGGAATCTCACATTCCTCTTTCTTGTCTTTCTCGATGTAACGGCGTCCTTTATTCTTCACAATGTTGATATATCCGACAAATTTTCCATTCTCACGAATCGGCATATGAAGAGGAGCAATCCGTTTGCCGTACAGTTCGGTCAGCTGTTCAACCACCTGACGGTAGCTGACATCATCCAGATCCATATCCGTAACGAAAATCATACGGGGCAGATTATACTTCTCACAGAGATCCCACGCTTTCTGTGTTCCGACCTGTACACCTGCTTTACCCGAAACCACAATCACTGCCGCATCTGCTGCAGAAGCGGCCTCCTGAGCTTCACCAACGAAATCAAAAAATCCGGGAGTATCCAGAATGTTGATTTTATGCTTTCCCCAGACAATCGGTACCAGTGTTGTGGAAATGGAAAATTTACGCTTCATCTCTTCTTTATCAAAATCACTGACAGTATTTCCATCTGAAACTTTCCCAAGTCGATTGGTCATTCCGGAAAGATATGCCATAGCCTCTGTAAGTGTTGTCTTTCCGGCACCGCCGTGTCCAAGCAGCACCACATTTCGAATTCGGTCAGTTCTAAAAACGTCCATATGTAATACCTCCCATATAAGTAATCTAGTAAAGATTCACGTTCCCGTTTCACTTCTCATAGTCTACATTTTACTAAAGTTTCCTCTATTTTTCAAGTATATTATTCAGATTTCACAACATTTTTCAGATTTTTCAAAAAGTAGCCTTTCATTTGCTGTGCAATCTGTATCATTCTGTTTTTATTTTCTCCATGCTTTAAAGTGTTACACTTTAAAGCTATAAATCATTGACAATTTACGACAGATGCTATAAAATAAAAATCGTGCCATTTAAGAACATAGTGGAACAATTATCCCATTTTTTATAGAAAGGAAATCCAAGAATCATGATTATTGTAATGAAACCTCATGCACCTGAAGATGCCATTTTGAGGGTGACAAACGCAGTGGAAAGCAAAGGACTTGAGACGCATCTTTCCCGTGGAAAGGAAGTAACAATCATCGGTGTTGTCGGTGACAAAAACCGTCTGTGCAGCGACAACATTCAATTACTTCCTTTTGTAGACAAACTCGTTCCGATTACGGAAAGCTACAAACTTGTAAACAAGAAATTTCATCCGGAACCTACCACAGTAAAAGTGGGCAGCCATGAGATCGGCCCGAACACATTAACTGTTATGGCAGGACCATGTGCCGTGGAAACAGAGGAACAGCTGATCACAATAGCCCGCAATGTAAAAGCGGCAGGCGCCCAGATTCTTCGGGGAGGAGCCTATAAACCGCGTACCTCTCCCTATTCTTTCCAGGGACTTGAAGAAGAAGGTCTGCGCTATATGCAGGAGGCAGGAAAAGAATTCGGTCTGAATACCATCTGCGAGGTCATCAGCCAGGATGCCATTAATGCCGCCGTAAAATATGTTGATATGATTCAGATCGGCGCACGGAACATGCAGAACTTCCAGCTTCTCCGTGAAGCCGGAAAATCCGGCCTTCCGGTTCTTTTGAAACGCGGAATCGCAGCTACAATCGATGAATGGCTCAATGCAGCTGAGTACATCATCTCAGAAGGCAATCCCAATGTAGTTCTCTGTGAACGCGGAATCCGCACGTATGAAACCGCCACACGCAATACTCTGGACCTTTCGGCAGTTCCTGTTATCCGTTCGAAAACGCACCTGCCGATTATCGTTGATCCAAGCCATGCAACCGGTGTTTATTCCTATGTTCCGCCTCTTGCAAAAGCGGCTGTTGCCTGCGGAGCAGACGGATTGATGATTGAGGTGCATAACGATCCGGAACATGCCCTATCCGATGGTCCCCAGTCTCTTACCTTCGACAGATTTGGTCGACTGATGGAAGACCTGAAACCTTACATTCAACTGTCAGAAAGGACGCTGTAATTTATGAGCAATTTTCCGGAAAAAGTGCGCATTGGATTCATCGGACTTGGCCTGATCGGCGGTTCCATTGCCAAGACGCTTCGAAAAGTTCATCCTGATTTTGAACTGATGGCTTATTGCAGGACAACATCAACCATTGAAAAGGCCATGGAAGAGGGTGTCATCGACATCCGCCTTTCTGATCGGGACGAACGTTTCGGCACCTGTGATTATATCTTCCTGTGCGCACCTGTTTCTACTAATATATCCTATCTTCCGTTTTTAAAAGGGATTGCAAAACCCGGCTGTATCATAACAGATGTAGGCAGCGTAAAAGGAGAGATACACAAGGCAGCCGAGACCCTTGGAATGACCCACAATTTTATCGGAGGCCATCCGATGACCGGTTCCGAAAAAACCGGTTTTGACAGTGCCACTGATTATCTCCTGGAAAATGCCTATTATATGATCACCCCAGGCTCTGAAGTGGAGATCTCTGCTCTTTCTGATTTTGTGGAACTTGTGCGTTCTCTGAAAGCAATTCCGATGGTAATTACTTACGAAGAGCACGACTATATTACTGCAGCCGTCAGTCATCTGCCTCACATTGTGGCGTCAACACTTGTAAATGCGCTCCAGAGTCTGGATACGCCGGAAGAGCGAATGAAAATGATTGCCGCCGGCGGTTTTAAGGATATCACCCGGATCGCTTCTTCCTCACCGGAAGTATGGCAGCAGATCTGCCTTTCCAACCAGGAACAGATCTCCAAAGTTCTGGATGCCTATATTCGAATTCTGGTACAGGCAAAATATCTGGTCGATCACAAAAAAGCTGCAGAACTCTATGACATGTTCGTCCATTCAAAAGAATATCGGGACTCTCTTACAGATGCTTCTTTTGGTCCTACAAAGAAAGCCTATGTTCTGTACTGCGATCTGCTTGACGAAACCGGCGGCATTGCTGCTGTCACCACAATTCTGGCAATCAATGGAATCAACATCAAAAACATCGGCATCGTTCATAACCGCGAGTTTGAAGAAGGCGTTCTTCGGATTGAAATGTACGAAGAAGAGTGTCTGACTCTGGCTCAAAAAGTTCTCTCAGACCACGGTTATACCATCCATCGCCGTGATTAAACGGAGGTCTCTATGGAATTTCAAAAAGCAAAACAACCCTTGCGCGGAACCATCCGCGTTCCCGGAGACAAGTCCATATCCCATCGCGCCGTTATGTTCGGTGCGATTTCCAAAGGAACTACAGAAGTCACGAATTTTCTGCAGGGTGCGGATTGTCTCTCTACTATCTCCTGTTTTCAAAAGATGGGAATCGAAATTGAGAACTCACCGGAGCATATCCTGATTCACGGCAAAGGTCTTCACGGGCTGTCTGCACCGGATTCACTGCTGGACTGCGGAAACAGCGGAACTACAACCCGCCTGATTTCCGGAATTCTTGCCGGTCAGCCATTTTCCAGCGAGCTTACCGGTGATGCCTCTATAAAGTCCCGTCCGATGGGCAGAATCATAACCCCGCTCTCACAAATGGGGGCAGATATTACCAGCCTGCAGGGAAATAACTGCGCACCTCTGCGCATCAACGGCAAACCTCTGCACGGCATTCATTATAACTCACCGGTAGCGTCTGCCCAGGTGAAGTCCTGTGTTTTACTTGCCGGTCTTTATGCAGATACCCCTACCAGCGTGACAGAACCTGCTCTCTCGCGCAATCACACAGAACTGATGCTGAAATATTTCGGTGCAAACATCACCAGCTGCAATAAGACCGCAGCAGTAGAGCCTGACCCTGTTCTCACAGGCAGTCAGATTTTCGTCCCGGGAGATATTTCCTCCGCCGCCTACTTTATCGCGGCTGCTCTTATGGTTCCCGGTTCCGAAATACTTCTTCAAAATGTTGGAATCAATCCCACCAGAGACGGCATGCTTCGTGTTTGCAAGGCTTTTGGAGCGGATATCGAGCTTTTGAATGTTTCCACTTCCGGTGGTGAACCAGTCGCCGATCTGCTTGTTCGATATACTCCTTCGCTAAAAGGAACTGTCATCGAAGGAGAATTAATTCCCACTCTGATTGATGAAATCCCTGTGATTGCAGTTTTGGCAGCCACAGCCCAGGGCACAACCGTCATTCGAAACGCGGAGGAACTGAAAGTAAAAGAATCCAATCGGCTGGATGTCATGGTGAAAGGTCTCTCTGCAATGGGTGTCTGCGTGGAAGGGACCGATGACGGAATGATAATTCAAGGCGGTCAGGAGTTGAAAGGCGCTGTGATCGACAGCATGTTAGATCACCGTATCGCTATGTCCTTTGCCATTGCTTCCCTTGCTGCTTCTGGTACAACAGAGATTCTTCGCGCAGAATGTGTCGATATCTCGTACCCTCAGTTTTACAGTGATCTGGCGAAACTGCAAACCTAAGAAAACGTGACGCGTCCTTTTCCATAGTACGCGTCACGTTTTCTATTAAACTGATTTTTCTGTTATTCCTGTTTTTTTCCTACCGTTTCCCCCTGGAAAACACGGGTTTCGATTCCAAGCAGTGAATTGTTAAGAATCCGTTTGTTGGGCTGTACTTTTCCTTTCTCTGTCAAAATCAGAATTGTAGAACCACCAAAAGCAAAATACCCTTTTTCCTGCCCACGACGTACCCTGCTCTTTCCCGGTACTCTTTCGTCATTCACAATTCTCCCTACAAGAAGCGCCCCGACTTCCATCATAAGAATGGTACCGAAATTTTCCGATTTTTGCACACAATACTCTCTGGTATTTTCTTTGTAAATCGGACAATGGTCATTTGCCGCAGGGTTTACCGTATGAAAAATCCCGTTAATTCTGCGGTTCTTCGAACAGTTTCCGTTATCCACAAAACAATAACGGTGATAATCCTCCACAGAAAGCCGATACAAAAAGGCATAACCGCCTGCATAACGGGAAGATAATTTCTTATCCCGAAGCAATTCGTCCAGTGTATAGACTGTATTCTTGATCGCGAAACGCCCTTTGGAATGAACAGGAAAAACCAGTAATCTCCCATCACAGGGACTGGAAAAGTCATTCGGATTTTCCGAAAAGTTTCTCTCGCCTACTCTCAGTTTTCTTGTAAAAAAATCATTATAGGAATCAAACTTCTCTTTCTCACAGCCGGAAAGATCAATTTTGTTTGCTTTCACAAAAGGCCCAATCAGTATTTTTGATACACCGGTATCCAAAAAACGGCCGGCGCATCTGGACACTGCCGGACAAAGAAACGGTCGGATCAGCAGCCGTCCCGGAAGGCACCCGTAAAGAGCTTCCAGCAGGCGATCCTGTACTCCCCTTTCTTCCTTAATGGTTCCGTCAGGGTAACTGCACAAACTCATGATGTAAGCCTTCCTTTCCAGATAAAGAGCATACGCAGCACAGCAAGCGCCACTATCATCACAAGCACTGCCAATTCACGGTTTGTCGGTTTTCGAAATTGGAAATCAGTAATAAAAAGGATTCCGACAATCAGAACCAGGCCATGCAGGGCAAAAGGAAAAAATCCGGCAATCAAGGGAGAAATCACAAAGAGCAGAGGCAAAGCCACCGACATGGAAGTAATTGGAAGTCCCTGATAATATTTTCTTGCTTCTTCTGTCTCTTCCTGACGTTTTTCTTCCATAACATTGAAGTAGCCAAGCCGAATGATGCCAGCCAATCCATAGAAAACAAGCAGCGGTATACTATAAAAATGATTCATACCCATTTCATAACAAATGACGATGGGAAATACGCCAAAACACACAACATCACAGAGAGAATCGATCTGAATTCCGAATTTCTTTTCGTCATCTGTTCTGTTTTTCTTCGTTCTTGCAATTTTCCCGTCAAACATGTCGCAAAGGCCTGAAAAAGCCAGACAGAATATCGCCCAGTTAAAATGACCCGTAACTGCCAGAAAAATGCCGCATACAGAAAATGCAAAGCTAATGTAAGTTAATACCACCGTATAGTCATAAAAACCAATCATATCTCATTCCCCTTCTCATTTGATTCTTGACTGCCCCTGCACATTATGACCTTTCTTTCCGATTGTCACTTGTGCCAGCACTGTAAATACAGCGCTGATGAACAGTTCCCCATAATAACCGAGCCCTCTTGAAAGTACCATTCCCGGAAGAATCAGTCCTTTAAAAACAGGCTGAAAAATCTTTAAAAATAAAGCCTCACTGATTCCCATACCCCCGGGCAGCGGAAGCATATCCACCGAAACCGCGACCGATGCCTGAAGTAAAATAATCGTCATCGGAGATGTTCCCGTCAGATGGAAAGAACGGTAAACGAACCAGGTAGCCGCAAAGAGTGCCATCCTCTGCATAAAAGTCACGGCAAGCACCTTTCCAATGACCAGCTTGTGTGTTCCAAGATAAGCTGCCGTATTCCGATAGACTTCCATTGAGTCCTCCAGATGCTTCAAACGATGCTCTTTTTTCTTAAGGATATGACACCGTTCCAGAAGAAGCATTCCTTTCACCAGAATGTTTCGTGCCAAAACAGGATGAAATACCAGAATCAGCATGGCTGTTACGCAAAAAACATTCAATGCAATACCAAGGTAAAACACCGGAAGAATCTCCTCCAGATATGTATGGAGAAATCCTCTTCCAAAAAGCAGAATCCCAGTTCCAACAACCACCAGCACAAATTTGTAGGTAATTGTGACAATCATCAGTATCACCGTTGACACCGGCAGAGAAATTCGCTCTTTTTTCATATAGTACAGCTGCATCGGCTGCCCGCCGCTTGCAGATGGAGTGATACAGCTGAAAAAGAATCCAACCGAGGAAAAAAGGAAACAGATACTTTTCCTCACAGAAATCCGAAAAGAATACATCAGATACCAGATAATAATGGATTCACCCCAGATAAAAAACACAATACACAGAACACCCGGAATCAGCCAGCGAATATCGGCAGCTCCAATAGCTGCCATCATACCGGGAAGATCTTCACCGTGAAAAACCCCATAAACGGTAAGTGCAAAAATAGCAATCAGAAAGATCAGGTTTGCTGCTGTTTTTTTTCTGTTTTCCATTTTCCCAACACCTCCGTTTTCTGTTTTTGCTTGATCAATCTCTCATACAGCGGTGTCAATTTCCAGCAGCCACTAAGAAAAAAGCAGCCTTCTGCAATCAAAACACCTCCCGCAACATCCACAAGAACATGCTGTTTCGTTGTCAGTGTAGACAAAAACACAGCAGCTGCAGCCACGGCCGAAAAAATACGATACCATACCGGAATCTCTTTTCTGTTCCTGATACCGATAAAACAAAACCAGCTGGTCAGACAATGAATCGACGGAAACAGATTTTCTGCAGAATCAATGGAATACAGATATCTCATTCCGTGATTCCAGAATCCATTCTCAGGCACAACGGGTCTGTGATTCGTAGTCGGAAGCACGAGAAAAAACACAAAACAGACAATTCTCGCCATAACATCCGCGAAAAAGAAACGATACACTTCCGCCTTTTCTCCTCTGGCAATGATTACATAGTTGATGATCCAGAACAGATAACAGCCCAAATAAATGGCAAGCGTCCAGGGAAGAAAAGGAATGTTTCGATCCAATGCAGTTTCCAGGCAGTAATGCTTCCAGTTTCCTGCTATTATCTTTGCTCCTCCGTAAACCAGGAAGTTTGTACAAACAGTCACCAGCAGCGGATAGAATCCATAAGACGGCAGAATTTTTCTCATCAGTTTTCGTATGTATCGCATAATTTGTGCTCCTTATTGACGAGTTCGAAAAACGGATAAGAACCATCTTTTCGACTTGAAACCTAGTGTACCCGATCTTGTCATCGAGAGCAATACAGTTTCGCCCTTATTAAGGAAGCTTAAGGAAATCTATCGTTTTTGTTCTAAAAAAGAAAGGAAAGCACCGCTTTATTCCTTCTCATTGACAAATGACAGATTCCGTGTTAAAACAAAGCATAGCAACATTTTACATGGAGGATGATATGAAAACTTCTGATTTTAACTATGACCTGCCAAAGGAGCTCATCGCCCAGGATCCCTTGGAGGACCGCAGTGCTTCCAGGCTGATGCATCTTGACAAGGCAACCGGTGAATTTACACACGGTCATTTTCGCGATATTCTGCACTATTTACAGCCAGGCGATTGTCTGGTCATCAATGATACCAAAGTAATTCCCGCCCGCCTTTACGGTACCAAAGCAGGCACAGATGCCGCCATTGAACTTCTGCTTTTAAAGCGCCGGGAAAATGATATCTGGGAAACCCTCGTCAAACCCGGCAAAAAATGCAAACCCGGTACTGTGATTTCTTTCGGAGAAGGACTCCTTACCGGAGAAATCATCGATATCGTGGAGGAAGGAAATCGTCTGATTCAGTTCCATTACGATGGTATTTTTGAAGAAATCCTGGATCAGCTGGGTGAAATGCCTCTCCCTCCCTATATCACACATAAGCTTGAGGACAAAAATCGTTACCAGACTGTTTACGCCAGAAATGAAGGTTCAGCCGCAGCTCCCACTGCCGGGCTTCATTTCACCACGGATCTTTTAAATGAAGTGAAAGCCATGGGAGTTCAGATTGCTCATGTAACTTTGCACGTTGGTCTTGGAACTTTCCGTCCGGTGAAAGTGGAAGATGTCACACAGCACCATATGCACTCCGAGTTTTACATCGTAGAAGAAGACCAGGCAAAATTGATCAACGACACAAAAGCTTCCGGGCATCGAATCATTTCTGTCGGAACCACCAGCTGCCGTACTCTGGAATCTGCGGCTGACAACAGCGGCTTTATAAAGGCCGGAAGCGGATGGACCGATATTTTTATCTATCCCGGATATCAATTCAAAGTCATTGACGGACTGATCACCAATTTTCATCTGCCTGAGTCTACCTTGCTGATGTTAGTATCTGCTCTTGCCGGAAAAGAACACATTATGGCAGCTTACGAAGAAGCTGTTCGGGAACAGTATCGTTTCTTCTCTTTTGGAGACGCCATGATGATTGAATAACGATCGGAAGATTTTTCTGATGCCAAAGTTCATTCGCAGATCACCAAAAGCTTCTTCCGTTTCTGACTTTGGTTTATCCAAAAAAAGATTTCATCGCGATCCAGAATCTGGTTTATGGAACTGACTATTCAACCCTGATCACAGATCCGGATACACTTCGAAAAGCGGTTGACCGGTATCTTGACACAAATATTCAAATCCTTTCAAAACAGATTTCGATACTCTCGGAAGCAGCAAAAGCGCAGCCTTTCTTTGAAGCATGGGAGGCTGCGCTTCATGCCTGCCAAAATCTGATTCTGCTTGAACACAAAGAAGCAATCTTCAGGCATTTCTGTATTGCTCTGTATCTTCCTTATCCGAACAGCTGATTTCGAAATAAGGAAAATTTAAGTTCTGTCTGTTTCGGGTGTTTTTCAACAGTATATCATATCCCTTGTTTTTCTGCATCTTTTTATTCAAAAAGACACAAAAAAAGCGATACATGTTTTGACCATTTGCAGGCATGTATCGCTTTCTGTTATCCAGTTTTTATCCCGGTATCTCTCCGACGCCATTCAAAATCAATCTGGGACGATATGGAAAGGCTTCCACTGTTTTTCTGTCGGAAACCCCCGATAAAACCAATACGGTATCAAGACCGGTTTCAATTCCGGCGATGATGTCAGTGTCCATACGATCTCCAATCATAACCGCTTCCGAAGAATGAACTCCAAGAATTTTCAGGCCGGTTCTCATCATCAGTGGATTCGGTTTTCCGACGTAATATGCCTTTTTTCCGGTTGTTGCCTCAATCGGTGCAACAAATGCTCTGCACGCCGGTGCAATGCCTCCTTCAACCGGTCCTGTAATATCCGTATTAGTTGCAATCAGTCTGGAACCCCGATTGACCAGATTCATCGCTTTACAGATATGTTCATATCCATATCCTGTAGTTTCCCCGACAACTACGTATTCCGGATCCACGTCATTGATTGTTATCCCGGCATCATACAGTGCATTAAACAGTCCATGATCGCCAATGACATATGCACTGCAGCCTGGGGCCTGACTCTGAAGAAACTTTGCGGTTGCCAGTGCACTTGTATAGAAATGGTCTTCTCCAATATCCAATCCCAGACGTGCCAGTTTTTTTCTGAAGTTCTTTTGGCGATTTGCTGCTGGCATTTGTCAAAAACAAAAATTCTTTATTTTCCCGATATAGCCATTCAACAAACTCTTTCACCCCGTCGAGAAGTTGATTTCCGTGATAAATGACACCATCCATATCACATATAAATCCCTTTTTCGCTCTTAACTCCTCCATTTATACGCTCCATCCTTTCTTTTGATCTGAACCGTTATCATTTTACCGTTTCCATAATCAGAAAACTATCCTGATAAAGTAAGAAATGTGTAAATTTCATTGAAAATATACCCGCTCCATCCTTACGAACAGAGCGGGTATATTTTCACACTATATTCTTAGATTTTGCAGCTTGTCACAATAATACTGGACATTTTCAAATTTTGCATCCGGAGCAATGCGGTGATCCGGACACGGTATATATCCTCCCAGTTCGATCAACGGCTTTAATCGTTCAATTTCCTCGTCAATTGCCTTGTAATCCCTGGAAAAAACAGTCTTATTCATGCCGCCTACGCCTCGTAATTCTTTTCCGTACTGCATCCGCCATGGGGCAATGCTTGCATTCCAGGTACCAACCTCAATAGGGAACATAGTATTGACACCATTTTGGAGCCAAATGGGAACCAGACGGTCGATCCATCCGTCGCAGTCCACAGATACAATATCAATCCCATGTTCTTTCAGCAATGATGTTATTTTTTTGTAATGCGGTGCCACATAGTCTTCAAATACCTGCGGCGTTACCAAGGGCCCGTTTTTACAGCAGATATCTTCCCAAAAATGAGCGTAATCAAATCTTGCTCCACTCTCCAGTACCGTTTCCACACATTGATATGCAAGATTAGCAACAGTGTCGATGATTTCCACATACAAATCCTCGTCATCAACGTAAAGGTAGCTTAACTGCTCTACACCCAACATGTTTCGCACGTTTCCGATCAGTGATCCACAATGCAGACCAATCGGTATTTGTCTGTCCTCAGGAGAGGGCAGCGACCGAAAATACTCCGTATCCACTCTTTTGGGATTCCACTGTAATTTCGGCAGATAAAGTTCCTCCCACGCTTTTCGGTCTGTCAAAGACGTTCCGATCTCGGAAGGGATAGAAACAACTCCCGGCTTTTCCAATACAATCAACCCTTGCTCATCCCGCACAATCCGACTGCCGTCCGCTTTTTCTTCCAGCATTGTTTTTTCAAACTCAGGAAACAGCAGGTTTGATGTTCCTGGGCAGGAGTTCCAGTTAAAGTCAAATCCCAACCGTTTCATCACAGAATTATCTGCAGGAGAGTTATCTCCTTCTCTTGCATAGCCCTCTGCTTCTTCTTTTGTAATGTGTCCTTCTTCCGCCCATTTTTCCAGAGTTTCATTCCAGTATCCAAAGGATACTACCGGAAAATGATCATATTTCTGGTAATGTAAAATTGCCAATACATTCTCACGAAATGTCATAATACCATCCTCACTGGTTCTACTGATACATTCGCATATACTCTCCGTGTGCCTCGATCAGTTCATCACACATTGCACAGATATCATCCATACTGAGCTCTGCTGCCGTATGAGGATCAAGCATGGCTGCCTGATAAATCTTACTTCGGTCCTTCGTCACAGCTGCTTCAATCGTCAGAAGCTGAGGATTAATATTCGTCATGTTCATGGCTGCCAGCTGGGTCGGAAGTTTACCAACCTTACAGGGATTTACTCCGTTTGCATCAATCATACAGGGGACCTCCACACAGGCCTCCGCCGGAAGATTCTCAATCAGTCCGCAGTTCAGCACATTTCCTCCGATTTTGTACGGTTGTCCCGTTACAACGGCTTCCATAATATAAGAAGCATATTCTTTGGAACGTTCGTGTGTAATTTTTCCATCTTTCAGAATCTCTTGCCGTTCTTTTTCCCAGCCCTCAATCTGCTTGATACAGCGGCGCGGATATTCATCCAGTGGAATGTTGTACTTTTCGATCAGTTCCGGATATCCGGATTTAATAAACAGCGGATTATATTCTGCGTTATGTTCACTGGATTCCGTGCAATAGTAACCCAGTCTTCTGATATACTCGAAACGAACCATATCATCATGTTTTTCTTCTGCATTTTTCTTTGCTGCACGCTCACGGATTTCCGGATACAGATCTTTGCCATCTTTGTCATAAATCTCCAGCAGCCAACCCATATGGTTAATTCCGGCAATCAGTTCTCTTCTGCCTTCCAGTCGATCTTCCATGCCAAGTTTTTCCAGCAGACTCTTCGAACATACCTGTACACTATGACACAGACCTACCGTACGAATTTTCGTATAACGCTGCATATATCCGGTCAGGATTGCCATTGGATTGCTGTAATTGAGAAACAGAGTATTCGGACAGACTTCTTCCATATCACGTGCGAATTCCTCCAACACGGGAATTGTCCGGAGTCCTCTCATGATTCCTCCAATTCCAAGCGTGTCTGCAATTGTCTGACGAAGACCATATTTTTTCGGAATCTCAAAGTCCGTAACCGTACACGGTTCATAACCGCCCACTTGAATCGCATTTACTACAAAGTCCGCATCGCGAAGTGCCTCTTTCCGGTTTTCAGCGCCCAGATAAGTGCGAATAGATGCACGTCCCTCATTGATATTCCGATTAATTGCATTCAAAATAATCTCCGAGTCCTCTAAGCGTTTTGCATCAATATCATACAACGCAATATCTGCTTCCCGCAGCGCAGGTGTACACATACAGTCACCTAATACGTTTCTTGCAAACACCGTACTGCCCGCCCCCATAAAAGTAATCTTGATTTTCTTCATGTGATATCCTCCTTTTATCTATTGGATTGTTTATATACAGGAATATTTTCAATTAACAGATAACTTTGCTAATCTTCCTGTTTCTTTCCATATTTGCGTCTCTCTGTTCGTTGCATTTCTATATAATATTTGCTATACTGTATGAATCGCAATTATTCCGTACAAAACAGCGGCTGCTGCTGTTTTATCAAAATTCTCATTCACAGAAAGGATTCTTCCTTATGGAAAACGCAGTCAGTTTCTCTCTTTCCTCTCCCCACCAGCAATCTCTGAATGTCG
>JAQYOA010000064.1 GCA_028727605.1 Lachnospiraceae bacterium | reverse complement strand
AATCCATACATATCGGCTACACGGACGCGACTTTGTTCACTTTGGCAAAATCAAACGCGGTGCAAACGAAAGGGCAGTTTTTCTATAGTTTAAGACTGCTTTTTCGTTTACACCGCTATTGATTGTAGCCTAAAGAAGTTTCTGTTACAAATCAGAAAGAAAATCCTCATTTTTTCGTTTTTTCGTAATAAACAGATTCCATATCTTTACCGGTTTGCCTATAACCACATTTCCTATAAAATCGATTTGTTCTGACATTCCAGATCGGAGTATCAAGACGTATCACAGATGCATTCGGAAAATAGTACTCAATTTCTCTCATAAGCTGCATCCCATACCCCTGCCCAAAATACTCCGGATTAATGAAGATTCTTCCAACATAGAGTTTTTCCTCTTCTTCAAACAGAATTGCGCCTCCAATGATTTCTCCATCCGTCTGCATACATGTATACAAATGTCCCTCTTCAAACATGTGTTTATGCCAATTGATATCATCATATTGCGGCGGTCCATCGTTTCCTTTACCGCCCACAAAAACATCCGTATCAAACGCTTTTTTTGAGAGTTCCACTATTTTTTCTATTTCATTTTCATTACTCTTTCTTAAAATCACATCCATCCCTATCTATACCTTTCCCCACTTTGTCAAATCTACAAACAACCATTGATTTTCTATCATATTATCATATCTCTCTGCCCGTTTCAATGATTGGCAAGCTTCACACACACCTTATTGCTCCGTCTGGAAAATCGCGCCAGCTTTTCACATCGTCATTTTCTTTAAATACTTTTCAAACACAAAACCGGCCGATCAATTCATTTCTGAATCGGTCGACCGGCACATCTCTTAAGTCACCGTCTGCTGTTAAGCGTAAAGGAGGAACAAGCTTCCCTTGAACTGCCACCTGAAGTATGGATTTTTACCCTTTGATTTCTTTTACATCCGGATCGGAGTATTCCAGGAAGTATCTTAATCCCATTTGCCCCTGCACAGCATCCAGCATATTGATACAGCAATTTCCCATTCTGTCTACAGAATGAATAATCTTATTATAGGACTCTGTCAGTTTTGCAACACATTTTCCTTTTCCAACACGCTGTACATGGGATTTTCGCATCTTAATTCCAAGATCCATGATCTGTTCCTTTTGTTTCAATATCTTCTTTGCACTTTCTGCATTTCCGGTGATCATCATATCTGACACCTGAACATACATTTTCTGAATTAACTGAAGACTGTTTTTCAAATCATCGATCGCGTTCTCAGAATACTTATATTTCTTTTCGTCTTTATCTTTCAGGGATAATCCAATCTCTCTGCACAAAGCTCCCATGCGATCCACATCGCTGAGCACATACATGATACCTGCTGTCTGTGTCGCCTGTTCTTCTGTAAGACCACCTGATGCAAATAATTCGGAAAGATATTCTGTAATTCTCTCATACAGACTTCTGGTATCTTCCGCATTTTTAATCACTTCATTGACTTTCTCACTGTCGTTCTTTTCCAAAACCAAAATCAGTGTTTTCAGGTTTTCACCAACCAATTCTGTACACCTTACAATTTCCTTTACAACTAACTGAAGTGCCGCTGTCGGCTGACCGATCAGTTTGGAATCCAGATACATTGCTTCTGAATTTGCATAAACGGTCTTCTTTCCATCCGGAATGATTTTCATAACAATCTTCACCATCAGCCAGATTAACGGTATCCAGATCAAAGTCATGGTAATATTGAAACAGGTATGAGCATTTGCAATCTGTCTGGAGATTACCTCTATTTCGGCTCCTTTTGGTGATATGTACTGAATCAATGCCGCGTATGGTTTCACAAACCAGATAAACAGAAAACATCCTGATATATTAAAAATACAGTGTGCCACCGCGGTTCTTTTAGCATCTTTCGGCTGTCCGATACTAGCCAGTAGTGCCGTGATCGTAGTTCCGATATTATCTCCCAGAAGAATCGGAATTGCACCGGTCAGTCCTAACATACTGCTGACTCCATCCGGTCCTGGCTGTGCAGCAAAATTCTGAAGAACAGCGATGGTTGCGCTGCTGCTTTGCACCACAAGAGTCATCAGTGTACCGACAGCCACGCCCAGGATCGGAAGATCCGCAACTTTCGCAATCATATCCGTAAAGATCGGGCTGGATGCCAGTGGTTTCATTACACTTCCCATAGTTTCGATGCCCAAAAACAACAGTCCAAAAGCAAAAATTGTCTGACCGATATTCTTGGCCTTTTCTGATTTTACCAGGAAACTGATGATAAATCCGATAAAGATAATAATATAAATATAATCGCTTAGTTTGAACGCTATGATCTGCGCTGTCATTGTCGTACCAATATTCGCACCAAGGATAATACTGATGGCCTGCGGCAGATTCATAAGTCCTGCACTTACAAAGCCAATCGCCATAACCGTTGTAGCACTGCTGCTCTGTAATACAGCCGTCGTCAGGGCTCCTGCAATCACTCCTAAAATCGGATTTTTCGTTAAGAGCGCCAAAATGCTTTTCATTCTTTCTCCGGCTGCTTTCTGCAGACAGTCACTCATCATATTCATTCCAAAAATAAATACTGCCAGCCCTCCCAATAAGCCAAAGATCACTTGTACGGTACTGTTCATCACTTTCTCCTCCTGTGAACTTGTTACTGATTTCACTCTTCTTTTGTTTTTCTACATTTATAACCAATGAGAGCATAACATATTAATATTAAATCAAAGAGATCTTTCGGTTAAATTTAGGTAAGAAAAAAGGCTCTGACGTCAATTGTAGTGCGTCAAAGCCTTTTCTTCTATTCTATCGTATTCCTTCTTCTCAATACAACAACTGTGCCACCCATCACTGTCAGTGCGTTTTTTCTGCATTGCTGTAAGCCATTGCATAAAACAGTTCCTGGGAATTCAGCTTCACTTCGTTGAAGCTTCTGTCCTCATAATTGCCTTTTGCTGTCAGGCATTTTCCTTTTTCATCGTCATTCATCATAGTCTCAAACATCCAGTCCAGACGTTCTTTCAGTTTTTCATCCAGTACAGGGGCAGCTACCTCTACCCGGCGAACCGTATTTCGTGTCATAAAATCAGCAGATGCAATATATACCTTTTCACGGTCTTTTGTTCCGAAACGATAAATTCTGGAATGTTCCAGGAAACGTCCCACGATGCTCACCACTTTGATATTCTCAGTATAACCTTCCACCTCAGGAATCAGACAGCAGATTCCTCTGACGATCATTTCTATTTTCACACCTGCCTGAGAAGCCTCTACCAGTTTATTAATAATGACCTTGTCCGTCAGAGAATTAATTTTGATACCGATATAGCCTTCCTCGCCATTTTTCACATGGGCGATTTCCTCATCGATCATATCCAGCACTTTATTCTGCAGGCACTTTGGAGCCACCAAAAGCAGATTGGTCTCTTCCACTGTCTCACCTCGAAGCAACGCTGCAAATACCTCTGCCGCTTCTTTTCCAATCCCGTAATTCGCTGTGATCAAGGACAGGTCTGTATACAATGCCGAAGTCTTTTCATTATAATTACCGGTTCCGATCTGCGTAATATAAGATACCCCATCCTCAGTTTTTCTGGAAATCAGGCAAAGCTTGGAATGTACTTTATAACCATTCAGACCATAAATGACTCTGCATCCGGCCTCTTCCAGTATTTTAGAATATACGATATTGCTCTCTTCATCAAACCGTGCCCGCAGTTCCACCAGAACTACCACTTCTTTTCCATTTTCAGCAGCCTCCACCAGTGCATCCACAATCTGACTCTTATTTGCCAGCCGGTACAATGTCATCTTTATGGATACTACACTTTCATCTCTTGCTGCTTCATAAAGCAGGTTGATAAATGGTCTGATACTTTCAAATGGATAAGACAACAGCACATCTTTTTCCATAATCTGCGGAATCAGATGGCTTTTCTCATCCAGCTGCGACGTCGTTCTCGGAGTCCGTCTCTGGTAGAAAAGATTTTCCTGATTTGTATTTTTCAGATAAGCCTGAATAGCAAACACAAAAGCCATATCCAAAGGAACCCTTGACAAAAATACGTGATCTTTCTCCACATGAACAGCCTTGCACAAAGTACTGATCATTTTTTTGTCCAGTTCTCTGGAAAGTTCCATTCTTACCGGATTCATCCGTTTTCTCTGTTTGATCAGATTCCCCATTGCCTCTCTGTAATCCAGATCTTCATCATAAACGGTCTCTGTATCAATATCTGCATTTCTTGTCACACGAAGCAATGATTTTTCTTTCACTTCATAATTTTTAAACATTTTCGGAAGAAAATGAAGAATCAATTCCTCAGAGAGCATAAATGTACCTTTTCTGGTAGGAATATCGATCAGTCTTCGAAACACATTATTGCTGCAGGGAATAATTGCAGTTCTGGTCTTTCCGCCTTTCGTTTCAAGCAAAGCGACCGCATAGATATCTTTATTTTTCAAAAACGGAAAGGGCTGTTGTTTGCTTACAATATTAGCAGACAGATACGGCGCAACCTCGTGGTCAAAATACGTTTCCAGAAGTTTTCCTTCCTCTGCAGATAATTTGTTAAAATTGATCAGCCGCACCCCTTTCGGTTCCAGTTCCCCCATCAGCTGCTCATAGACCGCAGCCTTCTTCTGATCCAGCTCTCTGGTGACTTTCAAAATTGCTTTCACCTGTTCTTCACTGGTCATATTGGTCTTATTTTCACGAACTTCTTCTGAAGATTCCATCTGATCCATAAGAGTACCGACTCTTACACTATAGAATTCATCCAGATTCGACTGATAAATCGATGCAAATGTCAAACGTTCTGCCAGAGGCACTCTGGGATTTCCCGCTTCATTCAATACCCTTTCATTAAACTTCAGCCATGACAGCTCCCGGTTCATCATATATGGAATTTTTGTTTTTTCTTTCCTGCTCTCTGTTTTTTCCATTTGAATAATTCCTTTCCCCGATCTACTTTCTGCTTTTTTCATTTTTTCCAGGCAATCAATCAGCCAATCCAAAAAATGATTCCAGACCATGTATCTATCCTCCAATTGTGCGAAGGTCTTGCCTGCAATACATTCACAAGCCAGAAACATTATAATATTTTCATATCAAATCGGAGAGTGAATCACGTTAAATTTTAGTAAAAGTTTATGGGGTCAGACCCCATCAGGATTCCACCGGAATCTTGCCAGTTCGCATATTTCTTCTCCCGGGTTTCCCTCGAATTTCAGGTAGATCGTATGTACGCCTTCCAGACCGGATGTTTTTGTCTCAAACCACTTCCATTCTTTTTTCTGTTCTGGCGGGATTTCCAATACACCGATCAGATGTGTATCCGGTTGATCAGCAAATATCTTGATTTTCCCACCGGAAATGGGCAATACTTCTGCTTCAAACTGCAGTCGGTTTTTCTTTTCTGTAAAGTCAAAATCTCTGTATTCCACACAACATCCATTTGTAATATGAACCAGCGGATGCAGTTTCTGTGTCTTTTCCTCGATGTAACATCCTTTTTCAAAGCCTTCCAGACGAACATGCGTTGCATATGCAGCTTCCATCACTTCATAAGGGGACTGTGGCCCACCCAGTCCATGATTTGTCATCACCGCCATCCGAAATGTGCCATCTTCCATCAGTTCCAATCGTTCCGCACACACTTTCCTCTGCATATTGCTGTTTCCGGTTCCTCTGTGATAAAACAGATACCATTTGCCGTTCACTTCACATAAGGATCCGTGGTTATTGCCGCTCATCAGATCACATCCGTCATTTTCCAGCAAATTTCCGCGGAAAACATACGGACCAAGAGGATTCTCTGCGGTGGCATACGACATCGTATGCACACCTTTTCCCTTATCGGAAGGATATATAACATAATAGGTGTTCCCAATTTTCCGGATGGAAATTCCCTCATAAAAGCCAAATCCCTGATCCGGATTGTCCGCATCTCCAAACGGATATGTTTTGGTACTTCGCAAGGCGACAGCATAGATTCCCATATCATTCTGCACAAGTTCAATCCCTGTCAGTCCTTCCGCTCCAAATTTCCTGCTCTGCCCCCACAAAAGATAAACTCTGCCATTTTCAGCATAGAGAGCCGGATCAATACTGCCCAATGGTTCCCCATCGTCATAGATAATCTGTTGAGCCGGACAAAACGGACCTTCCGGCCGGTCACTGAATGACATACCGAGACCTCCACCCGCCAGACAGCTTACCATCCAGTATCTGTCGTCAATCTGAAGCACATCAGGAGCATATAATCTTTCATCGCTCCAGGAAACGCCGTCACTGTCTTCTCCATTCCAAATATATCCTTCTCCCTTTCTTGAGGCGAAGGAAACACCATGATCTGTCCAGTCTGCCAGATCGTCCAAAGGGGCTGAATAGACGCGATACTGCCAGGAACACCAATTGGTATTTGGAAACAAATCGTGGGAACCATACAAAAATAATCTTTCTTTCCCATCAGAGCCTGGATATACTCTTGCTTCCACATCCGGTATATATTCATAGAGCGGCAAAAGCGGATTAATACTTTTTTTCATATACAAATCTCCCATCACGGAATCTCTCTAAAAGAGATTATTCCGTAAAGCATTTTCTCAGACTGTTCCCGTTGACTCTGATGAAGACAGGAATCCTCTCCAATGGAGCCTCACATGTACAGCTCTGCCCTCCATCATATTCCGTACCGCTGTAGGCATCCTCCCAGACAGTTCCTTTCGGCAAATAGATCCTGCGCTCACGCTTCCCATATTCTACTACAGGCGCCACAAGAATATTTGCTCCCAGCATGAACTGGTCCTGAATGTCCCAGACCTCTGTGTCTTTCGGGAAATCATAAAACAGCGGCCTGATAACCGGCTCCCCAAACTCATGTGCATTCTTCATCAGTTCTCTCAGATACGGACGTAAGTGATTGCGAATTTCGATATAGCGTTTCATAATCTGATAATTTTCTTCCCCAAAGGACCATATCTCATTCTCTGCACCACTTTCACAGCGGCCTCCTCCCGTGACAGCTATTGCTTTCTTTGCGGGTTTTCTGGTCCCGTGAATGCGCATAACCGGACAGAACGTTCCATACTGAAACCATCTGACAAGAAGCTCCCGAAACATCGGATCTCTTCCGTCTCCGTCGTAAAAACCGCCGATGTCAGTGGTCCACCAGGGGATTCCGGACATTGCCATCTGCAGACCGCAAATAATCTGTCTGCGGAAGGACTCAAAGGTTGAGGGAATATCACCCGACCAGACAAGAGCACCGTATTTCTGGCTCCCCGCCCAGGCACATCGCACCAAATTCACCGGTTCCACTCCTTCCGCCAGAAGCCCCTGATAGAAGATTTCTGTATATTTCACCGGATAGATATTTCCCACCTGCGCTGCAGTCCCATTATAATATCTGTAATTGTCAAAATCATAACTGGTATAGGCCGGCTCCGCCATATCCAGCCAGAAATCGGTAATTCCCATAGAAACATAGTTCTCTTTAATCCTGCTCCACAAATATTCTCCCGCTTCCGGATTGGTAACATCAACAAAGGCTGTGGGATCGATCATCATCATAGTCAGGTCTAATCCCTTTTCGGTTCGCACCAGATATCCGCGGTCTCTCATTAACCTGTAAGCAGGTGCATCAACGGAAACGGTCGGCCAGACGGAAACCATCAACCGGGTACCCATTTCCTCCAGTTCCCTAACCATAGCTTCCGGATCAGGCCAGTAAGCAGGATCAAATTCCCAGGTTCCCTCTACCGTCCAGTGAAAAAAATCAGCAACAATCACATCCAGCGGCACACCGCGCCTTTTATATTCTCTGGCTACCGTCATCAATTCCTCCTGGGTTTGATAACGAAGCTTGCTTTGCCAGAAGCCCAGGCCGTGCTCCGGCATCATGGGCGGTTTTCCTGTTGCCTCCATATATCTGGAAAGAATCTCTGCCGGGCTGTCACCAGCAGTGATCCAGAAATCAATCTGCTTTGTGCATCCGGCTTCCCATTCCGTCATATTCCGTCCAAAAGATGCCCTTCCTATTGCCGGATTGTTCCAGAAAAAACCATACCCACGGGTGGAGTAAACAAACGGAATGCTGGCCTGTGAATTTTTCTGGGCAAGCTCCAGAAAACTTCCCTTTAAATCAAAAATACCATTCTGGTACTGACCCATTCCGAAAAGTTTTTCATTCTCATCTGCCGCAAGTTTAAGACTTGCCCTGAACTCTCCGCTCCCAATTCCCTGAAGCTGTCTGGTCTGCAGCTTCAGGCTGGAATGTCTGTCATATTCATATTCTGCCAAAAGCACCTGATCCTGCTCATTCAGAAAGATCATTTTTCCGGCAGCTGTTATCCTCACTTTGATTTTACCGTTTACCAGTTCAGCGCTGTCATCCAGAATCTGCTTTACTTCGTCCATATTCCGGTCATCCGTTTCCGGCTCTTTCTGCTTGATGTTAATATCCGGTTTGATCTGAGGCTGCGGAAGCAGTGCCCAATCCTCCGAATCAAATTCCGCAAGCTTCGTAACACGGATACGCAGACTGTTCTTTCCCCATGGTTCAATCTGTAATTTTTCGCCATTACATTGACGAAGCAGTTTGTTTTCTACGGCTTGAATCATTTTTCCCCTCCTGTATCTTTGCAAGGGGTGACTGCCGAAGCAGTCACCCCTTAATGGGGTCAGACCCCATAAACTCATAAACTACATACTCATGGTCAAATTCATAACCAAGTTTTTCAGCCAGGCGAACTGAATTCATGTTTTGAGCATCCCAACTGGGATACAAGCCTTCCTCCAGACATTTCAGTATCAGGGCTGAACATGCAATTGTTGCCAGATGCTTTCTTCTTTCCGCTTCTACGGTATCTACTTCAATCTCGATCCCTTCTTGATAGCGTGCAAAGGAAGATGCCCCGGAAACGATCTCCTCATCTTTCATGATTACCATTCCTCTTCCCATTTTTAAAAACTGTTCTTTGTTTTCGAAAGAAGAAACAAAATCGACCGTTACCGGACTTTTGAGGCACTGATCATAAAGAGCGGAATCAATTTGCCTTATTTCATATCCAGCCGGAAGCTTCCTGATTTCTCCTTTCAATGCCTCAACATCAAATTTTGTATCTTTTTTTATCGCATATCTGACCGTTCTTTTCGCCGAAGGAACGCACTCTTCAATTAATTTTGCCCACGCTTCGTCTTGCGGTGTCAGGATCACAAATCCATCCGGTTTGTTCATGACAAGTTCTCTGTCCGGTTCTCCGACAAAAACTCCAAAACATCCGACATACGCAAATGCTGACTTCGGGATTTCCAAATCTGTAACATAGATCTTACCCATAACATTTTGCAGGCATGAACGGATCATTGTTTCCTCCCAACCATCAAATAATACTTTTACCTTTTCTGTAGCTTTGATTTCGTATACCATAGCCATCCCCCTTTCCCAGTTTACAGTTTATGGGGTCTGACCCCATAAATCCACTTTGAAAAAACTGTTATATTTATGTTATCATGGACTTGTCGGAACAACAACTATATAAATCCAAAAGATACGCAAAAAAAATGCCCCACCACGGAAATGATGGAACATTCATAATATATCAATTCATAAAATAGGAGGAACACAAATGGAAAAGCAAAAATCCTTCCCCCTTCGAAAATACCCCATTACACATTCAGCTGCGTCCAGCTGCCGTCTTTTTCTCTTACCAGGAGAGACTGTACCCCGAGTCTTTGAAAATCCGTCGGATCATGAGACGCAACAATGAGCATCCTGCCGCCCAGCTGTCGGTTGATATATTGAATCGCCGCTTCTTTGCTTCCTTCATCCAGACCGGTGAACGGTTCGTCCAGCAGTACAACATCGCCCGGTGCAGTCATGGCACGCACCAGCGCTGCTCTTCGTCTCATTCCTCCGCTTAACGCACAAGCAGGAAGCCGGAAAGCTTCCTGCGGAAGCAGCTTCCTTAGATTCTTTTGTATTTTCTCTTCTGAAATACTGCTGTTCACAATTCGGACATTGTCTGCTGCAGTGAGCTTCTCACACAATCTGTCCTCCTGAAAAACGACAGAAAAAACTGCTCCGTACGTCTCTGCAACACCTCCGTCTGTCTGTTCCAACCCCATCAGAATTCGCAGAAAAGTTGTCTTTCCGGTGCCTGAAGGAGCAAAAATTCCCATCCGCTGTCCTTCTGTCATGGAAACATTCAGATTTTGAAAGACAGTATGATCTCCATAGCTCTTCTTTACATTGTGAAGATACAGACGTTTTGCATCGGACTGCTTTCTTTCCCTGTCCTCTGCCTTAAGGAAATATCTTCCTGCCATCCCCGGTTTTTCTTCTCCGAACCACTCTACTGCGAAGAGGACTGCCTTTTCAAACAAATAACTCAGCACAATCAGAACCAGCGTCCATGCGAAAAGCTCCGCCGTCCCAAGGGTGATTTTTGCCATATAAAGCTTTTCTCCAATGGAATGGCTCGGTGTCCCGATTACTTCCGCTGCCACGCCGGATTTCCATGCCATGCCAAGTGCCGTTTTACATGCCGCCGTCAGCGACGGCCATACGGCAGGGACATACAAATGCCTTATTTTTTGCAGAAGCGGCATGTGGAAGACCCGGGCCATCTCCAGCATTTTGGGATCGGTTTCCCGCGCACCTCCAAGAACGCTGTAATAAATCATGGGAAAAACGACAAGAAACGAGATCATTCCGGTCAGTTTCTTTGGACCAAACCAGATCAAAAGCAGGACTACAAAGGAAGCAACCGGCACCGACTTAAAAAGAAACACCACCGGTTCCAGAAGTTCTTCGAGAAGCGGCAGACGGTAAGCAGCGGCGCCAACTGCAATTCCAAGAAAAAAAGCCAGGAAAAAACCGCATGCAATCCGAAGGAGAGAACACAGAGCGGTCAGATAAAATTCTGCCTCGCTCATTTGTTGAAGCAAAGCAGAGAGCACATCCACCGGACCTGCCAGCAAAATTTTACTGTTTACAAGCCAAGTAAGGATCTGCCAGAATACGATCCAAAAGCCAAGAATACACACTTTCCGTCCGCCCTTTTTCCACTTCTCCATTGCCTGACACTTCTCCTCTGATACGTTATCCTATGGTTCTATCTCCGGATCATTCGATATAAAAATCCTGATCCGGAAGGGTTCCTCCCACAGAAACGGGATCCTGATCGTACAGCACCTGAAGATATCCATCCAGCGCTGTTTTCATTTCCTCTCCGCTGATGCATACAATGTTGCACAAAGGAATTGCTTTCTGTGCTACCGGCGCTTTCTCAATAATTCCCTGTTTTACCACGAGCTCCGCTCCTGTTTCTGCATCCGCATTGATTGCATCTACCGATTCCCCGTGCTCCTGAAGGAACGCTTCCACTGCCTCAGGGTACTGCTCATAAAACTCTTTCCGGACAATCGTGACACCGGTTACCAGCTGGCTGCCGTTTGAATCCGGTGTTTCCTTCCACACATCGGTAAGGCTGATAACCGATTTCAGATCTGTATTCTGAACACCTGCTGCTGTCGCAAAAGGCTGCGGCAATACTCCTACCGCCGATGGATCGGAGGCAAGAACAGAAACAACCTCTGCCGATTCGGATTTATATTGAAGATCTGCACCTTCCACCTGATTTGCCTTTAACAAATACTGCAACACATAATCCGGTGTGGTTCCCTTACCAGTCAGGTACACCGTTCTTCCTGCCAGATCCGCGATAGATGTCACAGATTCATCTCCGGTTACCACATACAGCACACCAAGCGTATTGATATCCACTGCTTTGATTCCGCCTTCCGTTTTCTGGTAGAGAATCGAAGCGACATTTGCAGGTACAAGTGCAATGTCAAGATCACCTTTTACAATCTGTCCGGTCAATTCATCCGCCGCAGTCGCCATGGAAAATTCATAATGATTCTCCGATGTCTGATTCTCATTCTCTTCCATCAAAAATACAAGGCCCATCGAGGTCGGTCCTTTGAGAGAACCCACACGAATCACATCCGCTGTCGCTTTGCTCTCATCCGATTCCGAGCTGTTTTCCTCTTCGACAACACTTTCCGATGATGCGCCGGAAGTATCCTTGCTGCTTTCACTCTTTGATACCGTGGAAACATCCTGAGTGCTTTCACTTTTTGACACAGCGGAAGTATCGGAAGCGTTTTTTGCCGTCCCGCACCCGGCCAGCAGGCCCGCTGCCAGAATAGCACTTGCCAGAATTGATGTGACGCCTGTGATTTTTTTCATCTTTTTCATTTTCTATTATCCCTTCTCATTTTTCTGTTTCCAAACAGAAGCTAAGACGCTGCAACACTTTGCTGTTAGAAAACTCTAACACCATCATACCACTGACCGCTGCTTTCTGTAAACAACGAATTTTCATTGACCTGTTCCTGAAAATGTACTAAACTACATAATAGAATGATTTCTATGCAAACAGGATTAAGGAGGAAATCCATGGAACAAAAAGACCGCCGATTTGCAGTACTTATTGATGCGGATAATGTATCTCCGAAATATATCCGATACATTCTTGATGAAATTTCTGATCAGGGTGTGGCAACCTACAAACGGATCTATGGCGACTGGACGGATGTTTCCAAGCGCAGCTGGAAAGAGCAGCTTCTGCGCTATTCAATCAATCCGATTCAGCAGTATAGTAATACCAATGGCAAGAATTCCACCGATTCTGCCATGATCATAGACGCCATGGACATCCTTTATTCCGGCAATGTCGAAGGATTCTGTCTGGTATCTTCCGATTCTGATTTCACAAAACTGGCCCAGCGGCTGAGAGAATCCGGCATGTATGTCCTTGGCATGGGGGAGCAGAAAACCCCTTCTTCTTTCCGTGTTGCCTGCGATGCTTTCAAGATTCTGGAAATTATTTCGCAGAATGAGGATGACGTCTCACCCGCAGCAACTGTGGTATCGGAAACTTCTGCACGTTACGGCACCGCTGCTGAGGAAGCGCCGGCCATTACCAGCAAAGTGGAGATTGAAAAAGCGGTTTCCAGAGTTCTGACCGAAAACAACGATCACGGAAAAAATACCACATTAAGCGAAATGGGAAACATTCTTCAGAAAAAGTTTTCCGAATTCGATGTTCGAAATTACGGTTACTCCAAACTCTCCACATTTCTGGAAAGCATGAATGACTTTGAAGTACTGAAAATCGGACACAATTATCTCGTCCGGGAAAAACACGTTGCTGTATCACGTCAGCAGATTGAAAAATACATCACCGAACTGATTCTCGCGAACAAAGGTCACATCGACAATCTGAGTATCATTCACGATGCTCTTCGCACACATTTTCCCGGCTTTGATGTAAAACAATACGGTTACAGCAGAATCTCCAGTTTTATCAACAGCTTTAAAAAATTCCGCATCACCAACAATACGGTGCAGCTAAAACAGCAGTCCGTTGAGAAAACACAGTCTTAAAAACAGGCAAAAAGAAACAGGAACAGTTCAAATGCTGCTCCTGTTTTTTATTGCCGGCAGGTTTCCCTGATCTGATTCAGTTTTTTCCGGTACTTCCGATTCCACCCCGGTCTTTTCCCGTCAGCTGTTCAACTTCTTCGAAATGGATTGATGGCTGATGCTTCTCAATCCGAAACTGACAAATTCTGTCATTTACATGAATTACGGTATCTCTCAGTGCATAAGCAGGCATATAGAACCAGTCGTTTGGCCCGCAGTAGGATTCATCTACAATCCCGCAGTGATTCGTCTGAATAATGCCAAAATTCTTAAAGGTACTGCTTCTTGGCACAATGTGCGCCTCATAGCCTTTTGGAAGCTGCATGGCAACTCCCAGGTGGATCAGACGAAATTCTCCAGCCTTCATCTCCACTTCCTCGGCAGAGCGTAGGTCAATCCAGTCGGACTTTCCGTCTATATAGCGCAGCCGCTCTATCTCATCGTTCAAATACTGAATTCTGATTGTTTCCATTTTGTTCTCCTTCCCGTCATACGGTCATCGAATCCTCCGGTGCAGTCATTCAGGAAAAAAGCACAATTCTTCCGCACTCTCTTGTCTTTTTCACATCGATCACACGCTGATTTGGACTTCCTTTCCACTCCAGTGTCACATCCCTCTGTGCAAGGATGAAACGGCCGTCTACCACAACATCTGCATAATCCATAATTTCGTGATCACGAATGTCTTCCCACTCATATCCCGTATACAGCCAGATGTCCTTGTCCGGATAGTTTTCCTTGATTTCCCGGGCGAGTTCTGTAATTTCATCCTCGTTCGCCTCGTGCAGAGGGTCGCCGCCGGAAAAGGTAATCCCTGAAATATAATCCTTGTCCAGCTGCTCATAAATCTCTTCTTTGGCAGCTTCATCAAAAGGAATACCGCCTTCCGGATCCCAGGTAATCGGATTCTGGCATCCTTTGCAGTGATGACTGCATCCTGCTACCCAGAGAACAACCCGAAGACCATCTCCGTTCAGCATGTCATCTTTTGTTATATTATGATATCTCATGCAACCATACCCTTTCTCGTTCTTAGAAGCACAGAAAATAAAAAACACAGAAAAAGGCGAAGCTACGGACCTTTTTCTGTGTTCTTCTCATCATTTATCTGGCTTCTTCCGGAACGTCCTTCATGCTGAAGCTTACACGACCCATCTTGTCTTTGCCCATGCAGACAACTTTGACAACATCGCCCAGTGTCAATACATCCTCAACACGGTTTACACGCTCTTTTGCCAGTTTGGAAATATGAACCAGTCCTTCTTTTCCGGGAGCGAATTCAAGGAATGCTCCAAACTCTTTGATGCTTACTACCTTTCCGGTCAGAACCTGACCCATTTCAAAATCACTTGCAATGATCTGAACATACTTCACAGCTTTGTCCATCATAGCCTGATCCGTTCCGCAGATCGATACTGCACCGTCATCGGTAATATCAATCTTAACGCCGGTCTCTTCGATAATTGCATTGATGGTCTTTCCTCGCTGTCCGACTACATCACCGATTCTCTGAGGGTCAATCTGAATCTGAATAATCTTCGGTGCATATTTGCCGACACTCGGACGCGGAACCGCAATGGTTTTCTCCATAACTTCCGTCAGGATATACTCTCTGGCTTCTTTGGTTTTTGCAATTGCTTCCTCGATAATCGCGCGGGTCAGACCGTGGATCTTAATATCCATCTGGATCGCAGTGATACCATCGTGGGTACCTGCAACCTTAAAGTCCATATCGCCGAAGAAGTCTTCCAGACCCTGAATATCAGTCAGTACAATATAATCGTCATCGGTCTCACCGGTAACCAGACCACAGGAAATACCTGCAACCGGCTTTTTGATCGGAACACCTGCTGCCATCAGAGACATGGTAGATGCACAGATACTTGCCTGAGAAGTAGAACCATTGGACTCGAAGGTCTCAGATACGGTACGGATTGCATAAGGGAATTCTTCCTCGGAAGGAAGTACCGGTACCAGCGCACGCTCTGCAAGAGCTCCATGACCGATCTCACGACGTCCCGGTCCGCGGGACGGTTTTGTCTCGCCGACAGAATAGGACGGGAAGTTATACTGATGCATATAACGTTTGGATGTTTCGAACTCATCCAGACCATCCAGCTTCTGAGCTTCGGAAAGAGGTGCCAGTGTTGTCACATTACAGATCTGGGTCTGTCCGCGGGTGAACATTGCAGATCCATGAACACGCGGAATAATGTCAACTTCAGCGGCCAGCGGACGAATCTGGGTAATGGCACGTCCGTCCGGACGTTTGTGGTCTTTCAGAATCATCTTGCGGACAGTCTTCTTCTGATACTGATAAACTGCTTCGCCAAGAACAGCAAGCCACTCTTCGTTATCAGCAAAAGCCTCTTCAAGCTTTTCTGTGATGACACGGATATTCTCTTCTCTGGTCTGCTTATCATCTGTGAAAACGGCCTCTTCCATCTCTGCAGGAGGTACAATTTCTTTGATTGCTGCGAACAGTTCTTCCGGAACAGCACAGCTCTCATATGCATGTTTCGGTTTACCGCAATCAGCTACGATAGAATCGATAAATTTGATAATTTCCTGGTTTACTTCATGTGCCTTGAAGATTGCTTCAATCATCTTCGCTTCCGGAATTTCATTTGCACCGGCCTCGATCATGATTACCTTCTCTCTGGTGGAAGCAACCGTCAGAGTCAGATCGGATACATCTTTCTGTGCCAGAGTCGGGTTTACAATAAACTCTCCGTCGATCATACCCATCTGAGTCATCGCACAGGGACCGTCAAACGGAATATCGGAAATACAGGTAGCGATCGCAGAGCCAAGCATAGCAACCACTTCCGGATTGCAGTCCGGATCAACAGACATTACCATATTATTGAGGGTGACATCATTGCGGTAATCCTTCGGAAACAGCGGACGCATCGGGCGGTCAATGACACGGCTGGTGAGAATTGCATGCTCACTTGCCTTTCCCTCACGCTTGTTGAAACCTCCCGGAATTTTTCCGACTGCGTACATCTTCTCTTCATACTCAACGCTTAAAGGAAAGAAGTCAACTCCTTCTCTTGGCTTATCGGATGCGGTAGCTGTGGAAAGTACCACAGTGTCGCCATAATGCATAAATGCAGCACCGTTGGCCTGCTTTGCCACACGGTCTACGTCAACTGTCAGAGTTCTTCCTGCCAGTTCCATAGAAAAACTTTTGTACATATCTGGTCTCCTTTTCATTTTTTCTTGCAGCTCTAAAAACAGGCTGACTGTCTACCCGATAAAAGCTTCCGAAACAACTGAAAAACGTACCAGGCATCGATTCCGATGCGCTTTTCAGTGGTCCCGGAGTCATTCTCTATCAGGTATTCACATCTCTTTTCTTTCGTAAAGAAACGGGCGGATATGTTTCCCGCCCGTTGACAAGCTGATTATTTTCTGATTCCCAATTTTTCAATCAGAGCACGGTATCTTTCAATATCAGTCTTCTTTAAATAGTCAAGAAGACCACGTCTCTGACCAACCATCTTCAGAAGACCTCTTCTTGAATGATGATCTTTGTGATGAACTTTCAGATGCTCGGTAAGCTCGTCAATTCTTGCTGAAAGAATCGCTACCTGTACTTCCGGTGATCCTGTATCGCCTTCTGTTCTTGCATACTCGTTGATGATAGCCTGTTTCTTTTCTTTTGAAATCATTTTTTATTCCTCCTGAAATATTATTATACACCGCTGATTAAGAAGTGGTCGGAGTCGTCCTGCCTCTGAATCAGGGTCATGGGTGATGCCCCACATACTGTTCAAGTATAGCATATTCATCCGGGAATGTAAATAGAAATTTTCAGGTTCCGAGCAAATCTACAGCACAGGCTACCTTCTCATACTGGATATCCGAAATTTTGATTCCGGTCTTTTTGCTGCTGGCATGTACCACCTGCCCGTTTCCAATGTAAATCATAACATGATAGATACTTCCGCCTCTCTGATAAAAAATCAGATCTCCCGGCTGGGCATCCGAAACATTGATTCTTGTGCCGTATCCCGACTGTGCTTTTGAGGAATGAGGAAGTGAAATTCCATAATTTTCAAAAATCCTCATAACAAATCCGGAACAGTCCGCACCGTTTGTCAGGCTGGTTCCACCCCAGACATAAGGATTTCCGATAAACTGGCAGGCATATTCCACCAGTTCATCCCGTGTGGTGATTTCCGATGCCAGAGCCATATTCTCTTCACCGGCATCATGAACAATTCTCCAGGCCTCATATCCGGTAACAACCAGATCGCTGCGCAGATAACCGCTGATCTCTCCGGATTCCACCAGATACCAGTCCCCTTCCTGCTCTTTGATATAGCACAGACCGTTATTTTCCAGACGTCCAACCTTCTTATATTCTGTCCCCGCACCCTCGCGAATATTCACAAAGGAGCCTTCGTCCACAGAAGCCACCGCATAATTTTTCATCTCAGCAATCACCTGAACCGGTTTCTTCTCCAGCGGGACAGCTGATGCCTCCAGCGGACTGATTGCAAACAGAAATCCAAACACAAAAAGTCCCAGGATCAGTTGTCTCGTTTTCTTCATAAAAAGCCTCCATTTTTGACATTTTATAACAATTTCGTTTTTAATTATTACGTTTTTGTTACATTTGAATTATACCATCTTAATATTTTTTGTCAAGGGGGCTTTTCACTGGCATCCGCCAATGTTCCAAAATAGTCCAAAAGAAAGGGCATCCGCCAAAAACGGACACCCCTTATCTTTTATACCTTTATTTTCTCAGATAATCTGCATACCAGAAAATCACATCTGCAATCAAATGCAGTTCTGATTCCCGGCTCACACTTCTCCAGAGTCCTTTATAATGATAGAACCATTCTTCCAGTTCCATCGCCAGCTGTTTTGGATCCACTTCCATCACGGGTTCTTTTCCGTATTCCCGTACTGCCACAACAGTTCCGATCTTCTGCAGAATCTCCATACCCCGGGCAGCAATCAGGTAAGGCTTCAATATGCCACGTTTTTCCGCCGGCATATGAGCAACAGTCTGATACATTTTGGAAAGGATCTCCTCGATTTTTTCAAGCAGTTCCGGCACCTTTGCGACCTGATCTGCATCGTATGGCTCAAAGTCTGCACACCTGTTTTCTTTCAGCAGAACAGCATCCCGCCATTGATATACCCAGCATTCACACAGCTGATCTTCCAGATCCACGAATGTTTCGCTTTCATCAAGGTATTCTACTCTGGAAATCTGACGGTTGATCTCATCAAATTCCGGAATATTCGAATTCCAGGAGAAGCTTGCACCGTAAATCATACCAGGAACGCCAAATTCCGGATGATTTACATGACCGAAATCACCCCAGTCCGTGTTCAGGATACCTACTGCTTTGTACTGTACCGCATAGGTACACATACGTTTGATGTTTTCGTAAGAAGCTCTTACCCGATTAATAAACTGATTCCAGCCGCATACTCCCGGGCAGCAGTACTGTGTTGCACCTGCACTTGCCAGAGCCTTTGCTCCGTGATCTGTCTGTTCCGGTGAATAACCCCAGTTCAGGCAGATTGTCTCCTTGGGCAGTTCCTGAATTGCTTCCGGGAAATTGCAGATAATATCGCCCCAGAACATCGGGATTTTTCCTTTGGAAACAACAAACTCACAGATTTCTTTTACATAGTCAATGTAAAGACGCTGAACACCCTTTTCATTGGCAAGCTGACTGCTTCTTCCTTTTCCGAGATCAAAGGTCTCATCCGCACCGATATTAAAATGTTTCGATGTAAACAGCGGAAGATACTCTTCGATCATCTGTTTTACCAGTTTCATACTGTCCGGATTGGTCACATCCACCGTGTGATGCTCCTGACGGGCAACCAGTCCAAAGGGCTGTTTGTCTGCATCCGGCAGTTCACAGAGATGGTTGTATGTTTTTGTTCTGAGCAATTTGTAGAGATGTCCGAAGCTGGAAAGACTCGGAACCAGCTCTATATGTAATCGATTGCAGTACGCATCCAGTTCCAGAATATCGTCTGAAGTCAGCGGCGTGTCATCTCTCCACATTTCCGTCAGATCTTCGAACAGATAAGTATGCTCAATATAAAGCTGCAGCTGGTTCATTTTATAGAATGCCATCTTATCTGCCAGCTTCTTTAAATAATCAAGTGTCGGCACTCTGCCCCGCGTTACGTCATAATAGAGACCGCGGGCCGGTATTGCCGGATAATCGCTGATCCATGTGCAGGGAATGCAATTTCCCGTCTGATGAATCATCTGACGCAGTGTGGATATTCCGTAAAGAAGTCCGGCACTGCTTCCGCCTGTAATCGTAATCCCCTCCGGAGAAACCTCCAGATTGTATTCTTCACTTCCCAGTTCTTTCTTCTTTGTCAGAAAAACTGCAGTCTTTTTAGAGGCACCTCTGGTAATGGACAGTGAAAACCCTCCGTACACTTCCATATCTTTGGCCAGAATCACTGCGGCATCATAGTCTTTGGGATCGCAGTTTGAGTCAAGGACAATTTTCCCGTCATAGGGAATTTCATAACTTCCTTCTTTTTTCTCCCATTTCTGCGGATTTGGCAGCAAATACATTGTAAATACCTTCCCTTTCCCTCATAAAGAGATTTTATTGTAAACAGGTCGGTTTCCATACAAAAGATGTTTTTTCTCCATCTTCTTCCGGACATAATCCCTTCCTTCCTGTTCATCCAGATTTAACTGCATTTTCAGTTTCTCCATCGACGGAAATTTCGTCTCAGGACGAAGATATTTCAGCAGAGACACTTCTGCCGTCTGTCCGTACAAATCTCCTTCGCAGTCAAAAAGATTCGTCTCCACCCCTGTAAAATTTTCCAGAACGGTCGGTTTCACCCCAATATTGGTGATACCGAAATATCTTTTTCCTGTGATGCGGACCTCTGAAACATAAACACCAAACGGAGGCAGCAGTTTCTCCTTTGGCGGTATCTGGTTAATCGTCGGGACGCCAATCGTGCGGCCAAGTGCATGGCCATGAACAACCTCCCCACGAATGGTATAATGATAGCCTAAAAGCTTACTGACAAGCTCCATATCCCCCTGCTTCAGCGCTTCCTTCACCCAGGTACTGCTGATTTCCCGATCATCCATCGTCGCTTTTTCGATGATTTCCGTCTCAAATCCATAAACAGGACCAAGTTCTTTTAACATCTTCGCATTTCCTTCCCGCTGATAGCCGAACCGGAAATCGCATCCCACAACAATGCGTTTTGCATGAAGACGCTCCACAAGGATCTCCTGTATAAATTTGATCGGTGACATATGCATCACTTCGTCTACAAAAGGACACTCCACCAGGCAGTCAATTCCGATTTTCCGCAGCATCCGGCTTCTCTCTTCATTCGTGAGAAGCTGTCTTTGTACCGCATGCCCTACTTTTGACTGCGGCAAAATGTCAAAGGTAAAAACCACCGTTTCCAGATTCTCTCTGTTTCCAGTTTCCAGTATACGGTTAATCAAAAGCATATGCCCGCGATGAAGACCATCAAATTTTCCAAGTGTCACCACACTGTCACACCCGGTACGAAAATCCAGTGTTTTATTTATATATTTCATGTTCTCTCCAGAAACATTTTTACAGGAACACACAGATTCCTGTTCTTATCATACTTATAAATCCCAACAAAAGCTCCGGATTGCAGATACAGCCGAAAGCGCTCCTGATCCTCCATCTCGCTGCGGCCACTCAGATCGGAAGGCAAAAAGGCATTTCCATTGATCGCCATACGCTCCAGTTCCTTGCCAACCGTAACTTTGTCCAGATCTTCGAACATTCCGTCTGCGGGCACCAGAATCTTGTCCAGCTGCTCCTCCTGTGCAATCTCTCCGATCTGATCCAGTGTATACGAATCTGCCAGAGCAAAGCGGCCGACGCGTGTACGGACAAGATGTTCCATGCAGCCATAGCAGCCCAGTTTTTCTCCAATATCATTGCACAGAGTACGGATATAGGTTCCTTTTGAACAGGTAACCTCCAGATGCACCAGAGGGAGCTCACACTTTAGAATACGAATCTCATGAAAGCAGACTTTTCTCGCTTTTCGTTCAACTTCGATCCCTTCTCTTGCGAGTTCATACAGCTTTTTTCCATTCACCTTCAGGGCAGAATACATTGGCGGAATCTGAAGCTGCTCACCGCGAAAGCTAAGGATACAGTCTTTGACCTCCTGCTCGCTTAGGCAAACCGGTGCTTCCTTCAGGATTCTGCCGCTAATGTCCTGGGTATCCGTGGATATTCCAAGACGAAGAACTGCCTCATAGGTCTTGGTCTCATCAGTCAGCAGATCACAAAGCTTTGTCGCTTTTCCAAGGCACACCGGCAGAACGCCCTCCGCATCCGGATCCAGCGTTCCAGTATGCCCTATTTTTTTCTGATGCAGGATTCCCCGAAGCTTCGCCACCACATC
>JAQYOA010000063.1 GCA_028727605.1 Lachnospiraceae bacterium | reverse complement strand
GTTATAAATCTCAATCGTTCCGTCAAAATTATCCCGGTAATCCTCTTTTTCTTCTGTTTTTTTGAATTCCAGTGACAGAATTTCACCTCGCGGGATTTCACTGACACCAGACGCAATCTGACTAAGCTTCTCCCCACACGTACTGTATGTATCATACAGAAAACCGGCTGTCAGCATGACATTCTCATTTTCGAGTGAAAGATCATTTCTTATATAATCGAGATATTCTGTCCATGCATTGTATTTTTCAAACACACAATTCAAATTATACGTAACTTTTGTCTGCTGACTATAGAGATCCCACGAATCTGCTTCTGCCTGAAAATCCAGATTTCCCTCATCCCATAAACTGTACTGCTGTGCATAAGGGCAATAGAGAATGCCATCTTTTTCCATGTTTACTTCCACTTCGGACAAATAAAAAGAAGCACCGCAGATCTCGTATCCGGAATTCATCTGAAAATCCATCTGTTTTCCGTCAATCTTTCCAACCAGAAGACAACGGTCACGCCTGTTTATTACAAAGGAATAATAAAGATTCCGAAGGTAGGTTCTCTCCGTCTCTGTTCTCTCCTGATCGTCATCCCACAATTCGGCATCCCGAACAGCATTGGCCTCCTTTTGATTCAGTGATCTTGTCTCTCCATCCGCAAGATTACCAAGCTCAACACAATAGCCCGGCATAATCAGGATACAGTTTTCCAATTCATACCCTGTCCGATTTTCCACAAAACCGTTCACACATCCATCAAAAAAATGGAGATCTGTAATGAGACCTTCTTTCTCCTTCTCCTCCTCTTTTTCCTTCAGGTGAAAAAAGTTCAGCGCAAAAGCAGACATATTGGAAAGCGTAATTTCTGTTCTCTCATCCTGCTGATTCAGAGAAACCTGCTCGTAGGATGAAAAATCCTGATCATCCCCAAGATTATTGCTGCTGGATATACCGGACCAATTATATGGAGTAATTTGATATTTCGGATCCACATACAGGCAATAGCTGGAATTATAAGGTGCCTGTATACAAAAATCAATATTATCTTCCGCATGATCATCATACTGACGGATTTCCTCCAGATAAGTGATGACAGGGGCCTTCATTCTTGTCTGACTTCCCAATATCCCGATCAAAACAATAAAACACAGCGAGCAGATACAAATACCCAGCCAAAGATAATCCCGCTTTTTCAAACGCTTCAGGATCAGATACAGCCCAGGACCAACCAAAAGCATATAAATTCCCAGAAGAATTCCATAAAGGAAAACCGAAGGCTGTTTTCGAACTTCCATATTTTCCAGGAGATCCGTCATATAAAAATACTTCTGAAAATATACATCTCTTTCGCTGATAAATCGACTGATGGTATCCTGATCCAACATATATTCCATATAAACAATCGGATTCATCTCAAACAGATTTTTCTGATTTTCAGAAAAAACCTGGTTTCCATTAAATGATACGAGAACACCTCCATGGTTTTCCCACTCTGAAAGCAGTTTCTGCTGATCATCACTCAACTGCCCAAAATCGTAATCCAGCAATACAAGTATATCCGGAACATTTGCGTCCAGCATCGACTCAGTAATTTCTTCCGGCAGCATGGAGAAAGCTTTGAACTCATAACCGCTGTTTCCGATCGACTGGCCATTGAGAACCGAGGCACAATAATTTTCTTTCTCCAACACACCGACATACAAATAGCTGCTCATGTTCTCCGCTGGTGACAGTATTACATTTTCCTGATAGACGGTTTCCTGTGAAAGGTTCTCAATTGAAACCCTACAACTGTTATAATTACTGATATCAAGTCCTACTGCAATGAATTTTGTAACCGTCTCATTTTCCTGTATTCGAATCGGTAATCGATAAGTAAATACGCTCTTTCTTTGACTGCCGGAGCTCTTCACTTCAGGAAACAGACTGGATAACGCCGAGCCGACATCCGAATAGCCAAACAGCCCATCTGTATTCACTGCCGTCTCAAGAACCAGGTATCCGTTAAATTCATTATACCCATTGTTTGAGATATCCACTGTTACCGGTACATGTCCGCCATCCCGATAATTCTCGCGGAATCCATAGGTCAGAGCAATTGAAAAATCATCTGCACGATTCTTGGCCAATGCCTGACGGTCCCGTCCGTAATAACTCCCCGATCTATTGTTAACCGAAAAATTATTTTCCGCCATTGCCCACACGGTACCTGAACTGCAAAATACAACAAGAAAAAATGACAGGATCCAAAAAAGTCCCCTTTTTATTCTAATTCTCATCGCTCAATTCCTCTTTCGGCTGTTCGATCGGCAGTTCCACTTCAAAAACAGTTCCCTGCAAATCACTTTTAACCATAACTTTTCCATGATGCAGTTCCACGATCTGCTGCACAATTGCCAGTCCCAAACCGGTTCCGCCGGTATCTCTGCTTCTGGACTGCTCTGTACGATAAAATTTCATGAAAATATGCTCAAGATCTGATTTTGGAATGACACGTCCATAATTTGTAACTCTTGTCACAACATAGTTTCCTGTCCGATTCATGGTAATCGAAATCTGTTTTCCTTCTTTTCCGTATTTAACGGCATTACTTAACAGATTTCCAAAAAGCCGTGCTAAAAGTTCTCCATCCGCTTCGATTATCATTCGATTGTCATCATGACGAAACTGAACATCCAGCTCATTTTTCACAAAACTTGGTGTCATTTCGTCAAGCATTTGTTCCATTAACTGTATCAGATCAAGATTCCCGGTGTGCAGTTTCATCTCCTTATGTTCCAGCTTTACAAACCCAAATAATTCATTCGTCAGCTGTTCCAGACGGATTGCCTTATCGTAAGCAATTTCAAGATATTTCTCCTGAGTTTCACGATCAAGATCCTTTCTTGTGCGAACCCAGCCAAGATAACCGATAATGGATGTCAGCGGTGTACGCAGGTCATGGGCAACGGAAGAAATCAGATCATTTTTCGTATGTTCAGCAATCCGTTCACGTTCCATAATCTGCTTGATATTTTTCTGCAGTATATTCAGATTCTCTGCGATTACTGCAAATTCATCATTTCCTCTGACCGCAATCGGATGTTCGAAATCGCCTGCGGAGATATCCTGTATTTTTCTTACAATTTCATTGATATAATGTACCGTATTCCGTATCAGGAGATAAAAAGTAACTGAAAAAGTAAGTACCGCCATCAAAATCAAAATTGTCATTCTCGTAGCCGGTCTCATACCATCCGGACCAAGGGCTACACTGCGATAACCGACACTAATCAGATAATGCTCCATCTTTGACATGGCAAAGAAAGTTCCTCCTGTCACAACTGTTGTGACAGCAGCACACACGATGATATAAAATACAATTTTTTGACCAAACGTTTTGATAAAGTCAAGCTTCAATTTTATATCCCACTCCCCATACTGTAGT
>JAQYOA010000062.1 GCA_028727605.1 Lachnospiraceae bacterium | reverse complement strand
TTTGCTGCTGACGGTTAGTGTTATTGGTGATGTAATTTTCAATGCAATCCAGGCACTCATTGGATTGTTTTGTTAAGGAGGTGACTCTGGTGAGATTAGTGGTTCCCGTACTTTTGAATTGCGCGCTTGTGTTGGGCATTTATTTGACAGATAAATATACTGCTGCAAAAAAACTCCCCTATATGGCAAAGCAAATTATCATTGGGCTTTTATTTGGCGGCGTTTCCATCTTTGCATCCAGCTGCGGCGTTGAATGGCTTGGAACAACGATCAATGTTCGTGACGCAGCACCTCTGTCCGCCGGTCTGATTTTCGGTGCCCCGGCCGGTATCATCTCCGGTCTGATCGGCGGTCTGTACCGCTGGTTCAGCGTGTACTGGGGCGGTGGTATGTATACCCGGCTGGCATGCAGCATCGCAACGGTTCTGGCCGGCTTTATGGCCGCGGGCCTGCGGAAGCTGATCTTTGACAACAAAAAAACCACTTGGAGCTACGGCATCTGTATTGCTGTGGTGTGCGAAGTGATCCATATGGTCCTGATTTTCCTGACCAATATGGACAATTCCTCCCAGGCCTTTGAATTTGTCAAAGGTGCCACTGTCCCTATGATGTTGGGCAATTCCGTGGCGGTTGGCGTATCGATCATTTTGGTTTCTCTTGTCAGTCACGAGCGCTTTTTCAGAAAGAAAACGTCCGAAGGCATCGCCCATACTTTTCAGCGAAGACTTCTTAGCTGCATCGTTGTTGCCTATCTTATTACCAGCACTTTTTCGCTAATCCTTCAGGATAGAATGGCGCAGATCGAAACGCAGGAAGTATTCACTGTTGCGATCAACGACGTTGAAGCGGCTGTAATAGAGAAATCCAACCACCAGCTTCTTGAAATCGCAGAGCAGGTCAGGCAGGAATACGAAAAAGATCCGACAGTTTCTCTGTCTGGTCTTGCAGAACAATTCGAGATCGAGGAAATCAATGTTGTTGACTCCGATGGCCTCGTCATAAACTCCACAGAAGCGGAATTTATCGGCAGCTATGATATGAACAGCAAAGCGCAATCCAAAGAATTTGTGGATATGCTGAAGGTTCAGGATTCCTTCGTGCAGGAATATTCACCCAGAGGCAATGATGGATCTGTGTGGAGAAAATACGCGGCTGTGAATCTGACTGACGGTGGCTTTATCTTAACTTCCAGTAAGTAGTGACACTCAATTGAATAAATATGTCCGAAAAGGGCAGAAAATCAGTGGTTACAGTTGATTTTCTGCCCAATCTTTGCTATAATAATTGAGTAGGTATACATACTTATTTTCGAGAGGTAAATTGTAGTGTATTTTGATTTTAGAATTCCTATCCCAGAGGAAAAAGGCAAGATTTTTGAACGCACAATTAAAGGTGTGACATACATCAACTATGAGTATGATCGGATTTACAAGCCGGACAAAAAATATAACATACCAAAGAGGACTACCATAGGCAAGAAATGTGACGATGACCCATCCATGATGTACCCTAATCCTAACTTTTTGACTTACTTTCCGGATGCTGAATTGCCGGAGGATGGAGGAAGAACAGACCGAAGCAGTTGTTTGAGGATTGGAACCTTCATGGTGTTAGAGAAATTGATGATGGAAAGCATGCTGGATAAGATTGTTTCCGGTATCTATAACGATGATCGTGGAACAGGTCTTTTTCTTGACCTTGCAGCCTATTACCTCACAACGGAAAACAATGCCGGACAGTATTATCCGGATTATGCCTATAACCATCCACTGTTTACACCAGAGTATAAGATTTACAGCGATTCCACTGTCTCAGAATTCATAGGTCAGATTTCCACAGATGATGCTGTAGAATTTCAGAACGAGTGGAATGCAATCAAGAAAAATAAAGAGAAAATCTATATCTCATATGACTCCACCAATAAGAACTGTCAGGCGGGAGATATCGAACTCGTCGAATTCGGTCATGCCAAGGAAGATAAGGGACTTCCTGTTTTCAATTATTCGATTGCTTATGACTGTAATAATCGGGAACCTTTATTCTATGAGGATTATCCGGGAAGTATTGTCGATGTTTCGCAGCTGCAGTGTATGCTGGATAAGGCAAAAGCCTATGGCTATAAGAATGCAGGCTTTATACTGGACCGTGGCTACTTTAGCCGTGAGAATATCAAGTACATGGATAAGTGTGGATATGACTTTGTTATCATGGTTAAGGGAATGAAGGCGCTGGTAAATGATGCAGTAAAAGAGGTCAGAGGAACTTTTGAAGAAAATCGTCAGTACACGATTCGGAGATTTGGAGTAAATGGAACAACGGTAAAAAGATTTGTTTTTCCTTCAGATGAAAAAGAACGTTATCTGCA
>JAQYOA010000061.1 GCA_028727605.1 Lachnospiraceae bacterium | reverse complement strand
GATACCGTCTCCGGTGAAATGCCGGGCGGGAAGAAGCTCTTATGTTATCAACTGGCAGGGAAAGATGCGTCCATGCATCATGCTGACAAAGCCGGAAGCCGATGTGTTTCAGATGGGCTTTTCAGAGGCGTGGAATGAAATTACAAATGCTGTTTCCAGAATACGGTTAAACGCCAAATGCAGTGCCTGTATGATGCGGGAAGCCTGCCAAAGCTGTGCAGCCTGTGCCTTCCTGGAAACAGGAGCGTTCGACGGTGTTCCGGAATATATGTGCCAGTATACAAAAGAAACACTTCGGCAGTTAAAAGATATCTGTGAGAAGAAGGAGGGTAGAAATGGTTAAAAATTTCCAGATCGGTAAATTCTGCTTTCAGATAATAAGTCAGAAAGACATCCCCATTCCAGAACATTTTCTGTTGTTTGAAGTATCTGGGAATATTATCCCGCAATTTACCTACCGAATTTTCTTAAATCAGGTGGTTTCCCTGCCAGAAGAGGTGCTGACGACACGGGAAAATATGGTCGTGTACAAGGCAGAAGGAGGGGAGGGACGTCTGCTTGGAACTGATCGCATGGCAAATGTGTATGCCTATTATCGTGAAAGTAAGGATGCTTCGGCAGACATCTTCGTGGAAGAGGCAGTCATGAGTCAACGGATTGACACAGTATTTACCTCGTTATTTGCTTTGGAAAGAAGACTGATCCGGCAGGGAGGATTGATCCTGCACTGTGCCTATCTGGAACATCAGGGGAAAGGAATCTTGTTTTCTGCGCCCTCAGGCGTCGGGAAATCTACACAGGCAGCACTGTGGGAAAGATATCGGAACAGCAGAGTAGTCAATGGAGACCGGGCGCTGCTTCGAAAAGAAAATGGGAAATGGATTGCCTGTGGCTGGCCTGTGTGTGGTTCTTCGGAAATCTGCAGACAGGCAGATACTCCGATCCATGCCATAGTGATGCTTCAGCAAGGAAAGAAAAATGAGGTGGTATCTTTGTCTCCGGCAAAGGCTTTTTCGTTGTTGTATCCGCAGATCACGGTCAATCCGTGGAATCCAGATTTTGTCCGTACTGCCATGAATGGCATCGAAGATCTGGTCTTACAGGTTCCAGTCTGGCATTTGACTTGCGACATCAGTGAAGAGGCAGTAGCTTGTCTGGAAAAAAATATTTTTTCCAAACAACTTTGATTCAAAATGAACAGAAACTATTTGTGTTCTCCTCACCGCCTGCTTTTTCCCGCATTTCTTCAAACAATTCCGGATACTTCCATGTAATGCGGTAATCATCCGCTCCATATATTTTCACTTCTTTTACATAGTCCGTGACCATATCCCGAGTGAGAGCACCTTCCGACAGATAATGTTCTGCTTTTTCTGCAAGTACCAGTATTTCCGGATTGACAGTGACAGAGGAAAGAGCAACTTCTATTTTTTCCTGATCGGCAATCTTAGCCTGGATTTCATCCAAGAAGAGCGTCAATGCTTCCTTCCGGGAAGAGAAGTCTGTCTGCGAAATTTCCCCAGAGGAAAAGGTTTCAAAGAGCTTTCGTTTCTCCTGGATCATGTTCTCCAGCTGACGTTTCAGAGTGAGGATCTGTCTCTGGCAGTCTTTTAGCTGCCTTTTCGCCTGCCGGACAGCCTCTTCTTGTTGTGCCTTTTCAAGGAGGATCTGCTTGAATATGGCTCTTAATTCATAAAATACATAGTCTTCCAGAACAGGGAGAGAGTAAAGATCGTTGGTGCAGTTGGTATGCTGCAGGTAGTGGTTGGTGCATCTTACGGCAAGTTTCTCTTTCACATAGAACATATAAAAACCGCAGTGACCGCACCGCAAGGTGCCCACCAGAACATAGTCTATGGTCTGTTTCCTGCCGTTTACCCAGGGACCTTTCCAGTTTGGACGGAGCCGGACTAATTGACCGGCTTTTTCAAATTCAGCACTTGAAATGATGGGTATATGAGCGTTTTCACGAATAATACGTTGTCCCTGAGGAACAGAGCAGTTCCGTTTATGCTCTGACAAGTTAGTGTAAGACTTATGCGTTATTAGGGTTCCTTTATATACTGGATTGTGGATGATCCTGCTGATCTGCAGTTTCCTCCAGACAGGTTTCGGCTTTGTGCTGGGGATGATAGGTTTTCGCAGTTCGGGATGCCGTTTGTTGTATGTATTTGGTGTAGGAATGTGGGAATCATTCAGCAGGTTCACGATTTCTGTCAGGCTGTATTTAGCCAGAACCAGATCAAAAATCAATCGGACAATGACGGCAGCCTCTGGATCAGGTGCATATTGTTGGCTCTCCCGGTCAGTGCGATACCCGAAAGGAGCATTTTGGGGAAGAAATCCGTTCTTCATTCTTTCTATATTGGATAGACTTCGTTTCTTCGATAAATCTTTACTGTAATAATCATAGAACAGTCCCTGCAGAGCAATACTCATAGACTGCAGATAAGCGGATTGTTCTTTACTGTCATAGCCGTCATTGATCGCAATAAAGCGTACACCCTGCATGGGAAAGAATTGTTCTACGTAATCTCCGAGCGTCAGG
>JAQYOA010000060.1 GCA_028727605.1 Lachnospiraceae bacterium | reverse complement strand
TCCGTCTTCAAAGCCATTAGCTGTTGGCGCAATGACGAGAGAGCAGCTTAATGCAGAGCTCCAGAAAGGTGTTGAATCGATCAAAGTGGGAAAAGTATATTCTGCAGATGAAGTTGATGCGGCACTTGAGAAGGAGTTTGGTATATGACAGAACGCTATAGCGTCAGCTATTCTGAGAGTGCGCTTGATGATTTAAGAGAAATTTATACCTATATTGCGAATGAGCTTCTTGTTCCGGAGACCGCTGCTGCTCAGGTGCGACGTATCCGAAAAGAAGTTCGTTTATTAGATCTCATGCCAGGTCGTCATGTGCTGGTCGAATGGGAACCGTGGCATTCCATGGAAATGCACCAACTGCCAGTGGATAATTTTATTGTATATTATCTGGTCAATAACGAGGCAGGAACAGTTACAGTAGTCCGTATAATTTATGGAGGCCGTGATACCGAAAGAATCTTGCATTCCAATAAATAAGGGGTAATGGATTGTGTAAAGTTATCTCAATTGATTGATTTTTCGCCTCTATTTACTGATGTTTTCCTTCAGAAAAATTTCTTGAAGACCTCTTAATTTATCTTCCGCACTTAAATCAACACTTTGAACAAACATAAGGTATCTTGATACAATCGCTGAAATCTCATCATTTTCATTTATTGGAATATCAGTTACTATATTTTCCTTAACTAGATTAAGCAATCTGGAATACTTATCAATTGCTTTTTTTCCTACAAGTTCATCTAATGACACGTTATATAATTCTGCTAAAAAACAAAGCTTATCTAACCCTGGTACGCTGTCACCATTTTCCCATTTCGCAATCGCCTGTCTGGAAACATGACATTTTTCTGCTAACGCTTCTTGAGTTAATCTATTTTCGTTACGTAAATACGATGGTGAATACATCATTTGAGAAAGTGGATGTTTGATGTTTACTGGTACCGCACTTGTAAACGAGCTTATTGATGAGCTGAATGAACTCAAGTTTTCAACGATGGCTGCTGCAATGGATAATCTGTAACATAAGCCAGACTTCCCCGAAATGGATCGCCTCACTCTGATTGCGGAGTTAATCGAGCTACAGTTTCAGGAAAAGGTCGGTACAACGCAGAAGAATTGTTTAACAGCAGCACATCTGAATGGTTTTCCTGAGGAGTTGGCCAAGTGCGTTGATTCTGACAAAAGTGAGAAGATCTTTCCAGACAAGAAGATGATGAATTGTCTGTATACTTTTCCAACAAAATCGTATATACTGAAAATATACAATGTAAGGGGCTGCAAGTTATGCCCGACATTTTCGGTAGCAGGAAATAGTATCGTCGGTGAACAGGAGGTAAATGCTATATGCGTATTACTTTTTTGGGAGCGACACACGAGGTAACAGGCAGTTGTTACTATCTGGAAGCCGCAGGGAAAAAATTTCTGGTAGACTGCGGTATGGAGCAGGGACCGAACATTTATGAAAACTGTCCCCTTCCCATATCGCCTTCCCAGCTTGATTTTGTGCTGATCACACATGCTCACATTGATCACACCGGAAATCTGCCGCTGCTGTATGCGCACGGATTTCGGGGGCCGATTTATATGACCCGTGCCACGGCAGATTTGTCCAATATCATGCTCCGTGACAGTGCCCATATACAGATGTCAGAGGCGGAGTGGAAAAATCGCAAGAATCGCCGGGCCGGCCGCGAGGATTATGTGCCGGTATATACTATGGAGGATGCTTTAGGGGTGATTCAGCTGATGGAAGGCTGTCCTTATCACAGCCGGATTGAACTGGCAGAGGGAATTCAGGTACGTTTCCTGGATGCAGGACATCTGCTGGGATCGGCGTCCATAGAGCTTTGGCTTAAGGAGGAAGGCCAGACAAAGAAGCTGGTCTTTTCCGGGGATATTGGAAATCTGGATCAGCCTCTGATCAATGACCCGGAATACCCCGAGTCAGCGGATTACGTTATTATGGAATCCACCTACGGAGACCGCAGTCATGGAGAGAGAAGCGATTATGTAGGAGAGCTTGCCCGGGTGATTCAGGAAACCTTTGACCGGGGAGGCAATGTGGTTGTTCCCTCTTTTGCTGTGGGCAGAACTCAGGAGATGCTTTACTTTATTCGTGAGATTAAGGAAAAAGGTCTTGTGGAGGGACACGGCGAATTTCCGGTTTATGTGGACAGTCCGCTGGCGGTGGAGGCCACCAGTATTTTCAAGGATCATGAACAGGACTGTTATGACTCTGAGGCAGCAAAGCTGTTGGCAAGGGGTGTGAACCCGATTCTGTTTCGCGGGTTAAAGCTTTCCATCACATCAGAAGAGTCCAAAGCAATCAATTTTGATGAAACTCCCAAGGTGATTCTCTCAGCCAGCGGTATGTGTGATGCGGGCCGGATCAAGCATCACTTAAAGCATAATCTCTGGAGAAGCGAGTGCACTGTTTTATTTGTGGGATATCAGGCCGTGGGAACACTGGGACGTGCACTGATAAATGGTGCAGAGCAGGTAAAAATTTTCCAGGAGGATGTTCAGGTAAATGCTAGGATCCTCCAGCTTCCGGGTATGAGCGGCCATGCGGACCGGGAAGGTCTGCTTCGGTGGGCGGAGAGCTTTCGTGCGAAACCTCAGCGTGTATTTGTGACCCACGGAGAAGATAAAGTAACGGAGCTTTTCGCGAAGCTTCTGTGGGATGAACTGCGGTATCCGGCTGCAGCACCCTATTCCGGAACGGTTTTTGACTTGCTGGAAAACGAGTTTATCGAGAAAACGGAGGGAATTCCCTGTAAGAAAGCGGTCGGAACGACTTCTGCAAGGAGCAGTCAGAATCCGGTTTATGATCGCCTGCTGGCCGCCGGACAGCGTCTGCTGGCGGTGATTGCCCATAACCGGGGAGGAGCCAATAAGGATCTGTCAAAGTTCGCAGACCAGATCAACAGCCTGTGCGACAAATGGGACAGATAGAGCGGGCAGAAGAAAAAGAGAAGAAGCAGAAAATAAAAAGGCATCCGTACGATCAAACAAGTCATACGGATGCTTCCTTTTACTGATTCAGTGCTGCCTCAAGAGCTTTGGCCAGCTGATCCGGACATGAAGTTCCTTTGCCGTTGCAGTCGATGCCTTTCATGCGGGAGATTGCTTCTTTGACATCCATACCTTCTACCAGTCTTGCCACACCCTGTGTGTTTCCGCTGCATCCGCCTACGAACTGTACATCATGAACTTTACCGTCAGCGGTAATGTCAAACAGGATCTTTCTGGCACAGGTGCCTCTTGTTTTGTATTCCATCATGTTTCTTATCCTCCTTCATGGATTGTAGAAATGATTGCGCCGGAAGATGAAAACGCAAATTCCGGTCCTGTGTATCTTAACGTTATCCATTATAGCACACAAGCGAAGCAGGGAAAAGAAAAAGATACCATAAAACGGTGTTTTATGCTATGATGGGAGAAAGCTCAGGCTTTTGGGAGCGTATAAGGCGAAGTGCTTTGATGGCATCATGGAAACAACTCCTTTTGCCATCCGACAGGGGACACTTTGGCTTGTATATAATATAGAAGAAACAGAAGAAAATCGGAGGAAGATTATGAAGTTAATAGGCATTATTGGAGCAATGGAGGTTGAAGTTGAGAATCTGAAAGCGATGATGACGGATGTCCGGATCCAGCGAAAGGCATCCATGGAGTTTAATCGTGGACGCCTGAACGGAAAAGAAGTTGTCGTGGTCCGTTCCGGAATCGGTAAGGTAAATGCTGGAATCTGTACGCAGATTCTGGTGGATGATTTTCAGGTGAGCTGTGTCATTAATACCGGAATTGCCGGATCCTTAAGAAATGAGATTAATATCGGGGATATTGTGGTGTCTACCGATGCACTTCAGCACGATGTGGATGCTACGATTTTCGGTTATCCTCTTGGAGAGATTCCGCAGCTCGGCACATTAAGCTTCAAGGCGGATGAAGCATTGGGTGAACTGGCAGAGCAGGTTTGCCGCGAAGTGAATCCCGATATTCAGGTATACAGAGGACGGGTAGTCAGCGGAGATCAGTTTATCTCCAGCAAGGAAGTAAAGCAGCATCTGATTGACGAGTTCGGAGGCAGCTGTACAGAGATGGAAGGAGCGGCGATTGCGCAGGCTACGCATCTGAACGGCATTCCTTACGTGGTAATCCGTGCGATCTCCGACAAAGCGGATGACAGTGCTTCTATGGACTATCCTGCTTTTGAGAAAGAAGCGATCCGTCACTGCGTCAATCTGGTGCAGGAGATGGTGAAACGGCTCTAATGATAAGAGATGCCGTCATGATTGGTATTTGACAGGGACAAATGGGTGAAAAACCGGAGAATTTGACGAACGATTTTTATTTTCAAACAGCCGTCTCTTGGGTTATAATGTGCCACAGAAGAAGGCGGGAAGGGATATCGTACGTGTCCGGACTGTAAGACCCTCTTCGGGCCAAATGCGGAGAATTCTTGTGCGCGCAGATTCTGCCGCGGCAGTTTTCCGGTGAGTCTTACGGGAGGACAAGCCGGAAGGGAACCTTTGGAAAACCAGAATATCAATCAGGGGGCACAAACATGCTGCAAACATGCATTAACCAGAATCTATTCCTGTACGCAATGATAGCGGCAGGCATCGTTGGGACATGGTGTCTGTTCTGGAGCAACCGATTCTACGCCAGGGCGATCCGGGATCTTTCAAGAATGGATCAGCCGAAAAGCAAATGGACCATCAAAGTGATGGAAAACAAAAAGGCAAGAGAGGCATTGAACAATACAGGGGCATTTTTAAGAAGCCAGATGGCAAGCGGCCGTTCCGCAGGGATTTCTCTTCTGACACTGCGGCAGGGAAGCTTAAATGCGCCGCTGGTAGTTTTTGGGCTGACGGCAGTCAGTCTCTGGATTTTGTACAGTTATCAGTATGAGTGGAGTCTGCGCATTCAGTACGGTGTACTGGGATGCGGACTGGCCCTGACCCTACTGCTGATCCGCGTGTGTCAGGATTACGGAGGGAAGGAAGAAATTCTTTTGGACGGGTGGACCGATTATCTGGAAAACTGCATGCCGGCCGGAACCGTACAAAAAGAGAAAACGGCACAGCAGGAATTGCGCCTGAATAAGGAGGCCAAAAACCGGGTACCGGAGAAAACGGCTATGCCTTCCGATTCGGAGGAAGAAAAGCGGATTGCCGAGGTACGGGAGGGAATTCGTCAGAGTGCCGCGGCAAACAGCCGGTTTGCCGGAATGATGAGTCCGGAGGAAGAGAAAATCATGCGGGAGGTCATACGTGAATACCTGACCTGATACTTTACAAATTTCTTGAATTTTGGTACACTGACACCAGAAAAGCTGGAATGCATTCTGGTAACAGTGATTCAAAACAGAGTACAGGAAGAGGCAGTATCATTTCAAGCAAAAGGGGGATGATACTGCCTTTTTCAGACGGAACGTTTTCCCGTCGGCGGAAGAAGGATTCTTCTGTCGGGGAGACGGTACAAATCTACAGGAGGTAAGGAAATGAAAATAGTAATTCTGGAAGCGGATTCTCTTGGAAGCGATATGGATCTGTCCGGTTTTTCCCGTTTCGGAGAGGTGGTCATATATCCGACAACAAAAGAAGAGGAGTGTCCTTCGCGTGTGGCGGATGCGGATGTGGTAATCTGTAATAAAGTGCGGATGTGTGCCAGAACACTGCAGGGCGCAGAAAAGCTGAAACTGATCTGTGTCACAGCAACCGGCACCAATAACATCGATGCCGGTTATGTGAAAAAGCACCAGATTGCCGTGACAAATGTGGCAGGCTATTCCACAAACAGTGTGGCACAGCATACCTTTGCCATGTATTTTTATCTGGCAGAAAAACTTCGCTATTATGACGACTATGTAAAAGATGGATCTTACGCAGAAAGCTCCCTCTTTACCTGCTTTGGAGAGCCGTTTCAGGAAATGGAGGGAAAAACCTGGGGAATCATCGGCCTTGGCGCCATCGGGCGGAAGGTTGCCTCGATCGCCAGAAGCTTTGGATGCCGTGTGATTTATTATTCGACCTCCGGAAAGCATGATGATCCGGAATTTGAGCGTGTGTCTTTTGGAAAACTGTTAAAAGATGCCGATATCATTTCCATACATTCTCCGCTGACGCCGGAGACGGAAAATCTGATCACTCTGGAAACCTTTGCCAATATGAAACGTACGGCGATTCTGATCAATGTAGGTCGGGGCGGCATTGTCAATGAGCAGGATCTGTGTATTGCCCTGAATGAGGGATTGATTGCCGGTGCGGCCCTGGATGTGCTGTCTCAGGAGCCGATGAGGGCAGACAACCCGCTGCTTTCCATCAAGGACAGCCGGAAACTCTACATAACACCTCATATTGCCTGGGCGTCTGTGGAAGCCCGCACCCGTCTGGTGCGCATGGTGCAGAAGAATCTGGAATCCTATCTTTCCGGCGGCGATCTGAATCGCGTCTATTAAAGAAAAGTGAATGATATTTGAAAAAGAAGCAGAGAGATTTTATCCGGAAGCGGAAAAAATCTCTCTGCTTTTTACTCTTCTATAATCTGGATTTCCAGATAATCAAATTCGATGGTCTCGATGAAATGATCCTGACCGAAGCGGGTTTTCGATCGCTTTTTAAACTCTGCAATATTCGCATCCAGCCAGATCGGCTTGGCCAGGTTCCAGGCGTCACAGATCTGATCCAGCGCACGGAAAATCTTGTGTGTCCGTGTATCCTCATCGTCAATTCCTACTACCATGTCATTTATCATATGATTGTTCTGATACATTTTGCCCCAAAGCTGAAACATAGAAAAACTCCCTTCTGCTGCGTTAGCAGACTTTATCTGTGTTTTCTCAGTATATCTGATCTGCCGGTGAAAGTAAAGGACTTCAATCTTTATGGATTCTTAAGATTTTCCATTACTAGCTCTAAAGATTCCCCTGATACACTACCTACAGAAAAACATCTGGCAACTCAGTGTGTTTTGCGGTACAATCATCATATGTGAGTTCTGCCTGTGTGGGCAGAAAATCGAAATTATATTGAAAAAGAAAGGTGGAAAGAACGATGTACAATATTCTGGTTTGTGATGATGATAGAGAGATCGTAGATGCAATTGAGATATACCTGACCCAGGAGGGCTATCATGTACTGAAAGCCTACGATGGAATTCAGGCGCTGCAGATGCTTGAGAGGGAGGAGATTCATCTGCTGATCATCGATGTCATGATGCCAAAACTGGATGGTATTCGTGCGACACTGAAGATCCGTGAAAAGAGCAGCATTCCCATCATTATCCTGTCCGCGAAATCAGAGGATGTGGATAAGATTCTGGGGCTGAATATCGGTGCGGATGATTACGTGACAAAGCCTTTCAATCCTCTTGAGCTGGTGGCAAGGGTCAAATCTCAGCTCCGGCGCTACACGAAACTTGGAAATATGCATTTCGAAGCGGGAGAAAATATTTATCAGGTCGGAGGACTTGCTGTAAATGACGATCTGAAGGAAGTCAGTGTGGAAGGCGAGACGGTGAAACTGACACCGATCGAATACAACATCCTGCTTTTGCTGGTAAAAAATCCGGGAAAAGTATTTTCCATTGAACAGATCTATGAAAACATCTGGAATGAGGAGGCAATCGGAGCGGATAATACCGTAGCCGTACACATCCGTCATATCCGGGAGAAAATTGAGATCAATCCGAAGGAACCGCGCTATCTGAAGGTAGTCTGGGGAATCGGATACAAAATTGAAAAACAGTAGCAGCTAAAATTGAAAAATGTGGAGGAGAATATGAAAAATCCGAAAATGGATGACTATGAATCCGGAGAACTGGGCGGAGAAGAAAGAAAAGGATTTTACAGTTCCCTTGGAAAAATTCTGGTATTTCTTGCATTAACTGTTTCGGTAATCGGTGCGGCATTTGGCATCATTCAGCTGTTTGCGCTTTCGGAGAGCGGGCTCACACCGGACTTGGCCTGGAAAGAGAGAAGTTATGAAGAAACTTCCCTGTGCGGAAGCAATATCGTAAGTCAGGTAAGTGACCTTAGCCTTTATTATCGGCTGGGGGTAACTCTTGGGACGGATGGGGAATTCGATCCGGAAAAAGAGGTGGATCTTCTGGTTTATACAGGCGGAGGGGACACCGCTTCCGACAATACAACGTATACGGTCAGTGAATTGGCGGAAATGAGAGAGTATGCGGAAGATTTGTACTGGCTGGCGGATGAGGCGGTATATAACTATGCATACAATGATGCCGGTATTAATAAACAAAAATTTCTGGATTATCAGGACGGATACTACGAAACGGATACGTTCGATGAGAGTGAAGTGTCAGAGGCCGCTACGGAAAGCACAGAAGCGTTTTCCGGGGAAGATGCGGAAGGCAGCAGATCTGTGAAGCTGGAAGAACTTCAAACCTTTGAACAGTTT
>JAQYOA010000059.1 GCA_028727605.1 Lachnospiraceae bacterium | reverse complement strand
AGTGGACTCTTCCTATCGCTGTATAGACGGCATACGGGAGGTTTTGGAGATCGGTCTGGCAGCCGGGGTGCGCACAAACATCAGCCATCTGGTGACCAACTGGCCCTCTGCGGATATGAGCGAAGCAGAGAGTGAGGAGTATATGTACCGTTCAGGTCAGGAGATCCTTTCTCTGATTGAAGAATATGAGAAAAAGGGTCTTCGGGTTTCCTTTGATGTAATTCCGCCCGGATGCATGTGCATTCTCACCGATTCCACTCCGGAACTTGCCAGTCTGTTTCTGCCTTTGATTAAAAAGGAAAATGGAATGTCCGGTTTTTTTGAAAAGCTTAAGTCACCGGAATACAGAAACCGGATCAGAGAAAATGTGGAAGCAGGCAGACTGGATGGCATCTGCAATGTATTTCCGCCCTATCGCAGATTCTTAAAAGCACCGGATGGCATTCCCTCAGGAAAGACAAAGATCTTAAAGTCCATTTACCCGGAATGGGAGACAAAGACCTTCGCACAGTTTGAGGAGGAATGGCAGACGGATGGTCTGGAAACGGTATTCAAACTGCTTCTTGCAGATCCGCATATTTGTGTTCAGTTCTATAAGGCTGCGGGAACCGCAGAAGAAAAGACGGACAGAATGTATATCAGGCATCGTCTTTCTTCTATTGGTTTTGACTCTACGGCGGCAGATCGGGGCTGCAATATCGCACCGGAGGATTATCCGTTAAATGCCTGCCCGCCCGGCAATTTTAATGCCATGATCGATTATCTGAATATGGATATTTTTGACAGGTTTGAGGATCGGGTGTACAAGACCAGCGGCCGTTCTGCGGAGATTCTTGGCTTGAAAGACAGAGGCCTGTTAAAGGAAGGATATGCGGCAGATGTTGTGGTGCTGGATCCGGATAACCTGAAATCGCACAGGGATTATGCGGTTCCCTGGACTCTGCCGGAGGGGATTGAATTCGTCTTTGTCAACGGAAAGGCAGCCGTGAGAAACGGACAGCTGACGGGTCAAAGAGAAGGACAAATCCTGTAGCAGATAAAATTTACAGGAAAGAACCCCGGGGATTGTTCCTTTCGGTTAAGAACAGAATTTTTTTGCTGCGTTTTTGGTAGAAAAAATGAAAGAAAATATTGACAAAAGATTTGGTTTTGTGTATAGTGGAGAAAAGTTGTTGCGAAAAAACATCTGATAAGGAAAATTGTTCAATGGTGGATACGAGTTGCTGTTGAACAATTTTTTGCACAAAAGTACTTCATTAAGTCAAAGTGGTAAAAACACAAAGTGTTGTTGCCCTTTGCTTTGGAGAGAGGGAAAAAGGAGGAAAACACGATGAAAAAGGCAAGAAAGTTTGTGGCAATGTTGATGACTGCTGCAATGTCTGCTTCTCTTCTGGCAGGCTGCGGCGGTAGTGGAAGCACTGCAGGTACAGACGGCAGTGCAGCGGGAAGCAGTTCTGCAGAAAGCGCATCTTCTGTGGCAGAAAGCAGCGCGGATGATGGAACAACAGAGGACGGTGAGGCTGCAAGTGATGCAGAGCAGGTGCTGTATGTCGGTTCCGCTTATGATGCATCTACACTGGATCCTGCCATGGCAACAGATGATGGTTCCTACAATGTGATCCGGCTGACCGGCGAGCCGCTGCTTCGTCTGGTGGACGGAGAGGTACAGCCCGGTGTGGCAGAAAGCTACGAGGTATCTGAGGATTCCAAAGAGTGGACATTCCATTTAAGAGAAAGTGTATGGGCTGATGGAACTCCTATGACAGCAAATGATTTTGTATATACGCTCGTAAGAGATTTGAATCCGGACAATGCACTGGAGAATGCAAGTACGCTGTATATTATTAAAAACGGAGAAGCTTATAACGGTGGCACGGTTTCTGCTGAGGAAGTAGGTGTGGAAGCAGTTGATGATTATACGCTGAAAATTACCTGTGAGACGCCTGCATATCCGAGAACCTTTACAGATTACATGTTCATTCCGGTAAAGGAAGAGATGGTAGAGGCCAATGGAAATGCTTATGGCGCAGAATATGAAACTGTCGTTTCCAATGGACCGTTCACGGTAACAGAATGGGTTCATGACAGTGAACTGGTTCTGACAAAGAATGAGAATTACTGGAACAAGGATGCCATCAAACTGCAGGAGATTCATGTGATGGCAGGAGCAGCAGGAGATACTGCAGTAGATATGCTGTTGACAGATTCTCTGGATGCGGCAGAGTTTACTACGCAAGCCAGCATGCAGGCGGTACTGGACAACGGCGGATTTAACAGCTATGCTTACTATGATGGCGTTCAGTTCATTCACCTGAATCATCATGGCAAGACAGAAGAGACCGGAAAGTGGCTGGACAATGTAAACTTCCGTAAGGCTCTGAACGCAGCAATCGACAGAGAAGCTTTGGTTGCCGCTGTGTATACCACAGACGTACCTGCTTCTTCCATTATCTCCTCAACAGAGCTGGGCGTATCCGAGCCCCTGGATCAGGAGTTTGAGATCAGTTCCTGGTCTACTACACAGGATGTGGATGCTGCAAAAGAATATCTCGCAGCGGCAATGGAAGATTTGGGGGTATCGGATGTTAGTGAGATTCCGACCTTTACCATGCTGGCTTTCGATTCAGAGAAGAATGTAACCTGTATGAATGCAGTAGCAGATATGTGGCTGAATGCACTGGGAATCAAGTGTGATCTGGATCTGCAACCGATCACAGAGATGCTTAGCAAGGCATCTGCCGGAGATTTCGATTTCTGGAAAGGCGGTCAGGCGGTAGGAATGGATTCCGTTGACAATATCCTGAGTCAGTATGAGGCTACCAAGGGAACCTGCAATATGAACTATGAAGATGAAAAATATACAGAGCTGTACAATGCAGCACTGAATGCAGCAACCTGGGCTGACAGAAAGGCTGCAGTAGCTGATATTGCAAATTATTTCAACGACAACGTAATGGATCTGGCAGTTACCTGGATGGGTATTTACTCTGTTGCAAGAGAAAATGTGGCCGGTGTGACCGTTTCCAATAACTACATCGATTACACTTACGCATACATTCAGTAAAGAAACAGTAAGGTTACCTGAATCAGCGGAGCATCCTGCGAAAGCAGGGTGCTCTTTTCTGCTAATAGAGAAAAAGCAGCTGACCGGTAGAAAGCGGTAAGAGGAGGAAAACCGAATGGAAAAAAAGCTGGTCTATGGAAGAGAAGAGATTATAGAAGCAGTGTCGAATATGGAAAACGTGATGGCAGAGATGGAAAAGGGGTTTATAGCTTATTCGGAAGGAAAAACACAGATCCCGCCGGTGGGATACCTTGGATTTCCGGAGCATCATGGAAGTACGCATATTAAGTACG
>JAQYOA010000058.1 GCA_028727605.1 Lachnospiraceae bacterium | reverse complement strand
ATTAAAATTACTTTATTCATCCGGTTCTCCTTCCTTCTACGAAACTTTTTCCAGTAGCCATTGATACAATTTATCCGTATCTTTCAAAAGATCCGGATGCATTGTCCTTACCAGATATTCTGCCGTTCCCCATGCTGTCAGTGTGTCCAGGTACTCCTTCCTGTCTATCAGCAGATCTTCCGGCTCTGTTCCCGGATAATCGTTCGGAAGGCACATCTGCCCCTCTACCTGCAATTCAGGTCCTTTTTCGGTTTGCGCTTCATTTACCTCTTCCAAATCCCGCTCTGAACTGTGTTTTTCAGTTCGCGTCGGTTCTTTTTCTTGCGCCGGCGCAAATGGTTTTTCCTGCAATTGAGGACTCTTTTCCCTCTCTTTTTGAGGTTCGTTCTTTTCTTTTACCGGTTCGGTTTCTTCCTTCTGTTCGATTTTCTCTTCTTTCGGTGTTCGATTCTCTTCTTCCTGCGGTGTTCGATCCTGTTCGGTTTGCTCTTCCGGCAGTGTTTCTTCCTGTCTTTCGTCCGGCTCAGCTATTTCCTCCAGTATGGTTTCCGTCTGTTCAAAAAACTGCTCCCAACTCAGTTCCTGCGGTTTGTTCCCAATTTTTTTGAGCATAATCTTGTTTTCGTACATCATCAGGTAGAACATTCCTTTTCTGTAGGAACGATTTCCTCCCGGATTTACGATTTCTATTTTTTCTCTTGTTCCCGCTTCTTTGTTTTCCTTCAGTTCCTTCCTGATGTCCGGATAATCCAGAAAGAAGCTTCGGAATACTTCTTCCAGTTCATCAATTGATCCCTCCTGCGGCTGCTCCCGCTCAAACCGTTTCAAATCCCGAATGTCTTGCCTTGATGTTTCCGGCCGGATCATCATTCTGTCTTCTTCCGGAAGGCTCAGCATTTCCTCCAGCTGGCTCCGCCCAAGTTCTGCAAACTCCGGACGCAGCGTCTCGGAATATCCATCCACGGAATACGCTCTGTTAATTGCCATGAATCGGCTTACGGTTGTTGCTTTCAGTCCATATTCCATCTCTGCAAACTCGCTGATCGTCCGGTATCCGTCCCGTTCGTAGAGTCTCTGGTCTTCGATTTGTCTCAGATGATATCCGATCCGGACAAAGCTCTGCTTGATTCCCTGCAGTTCCATCTTGATCTTCTGTTTCATCTGTACCCAGTCATCCAGGGTTAATTGTACATATTCCATGTTTTCCTCCTTATGCTATCTCTTCCTCAATCACTTCCTGGAGCGTTCCGGCTTTCAGTTTCTCCAGATAGCTGTTCAGCCAGTCCTGCATGTGCTTTTCATCCGGTTTTCTGTCCTTTTCACCGTACCACTGAATAATTCTCTTGTACTTTGCATCAATTTCGACTGTAATGTACGGAACCTCCGGATTCTGCCGGAATCTCAGCATCAGAATGTAGGTTTCCCCATTATTATGTCTGCTCAGATACCTTGCTCCTCCTACGCAATGATGGAGTATTCTTCCTTCCATTACGATCTCTTCTGCCGATCTGGCCGGCCGGATGAGATAGCTGTCATCCTCGTAAAAATATATCTTTCTCAGGGTTCTGTACCTGTTTCGAATGTTTGGATATTGTTCCGCTACCTCTTTAAGATGTTTTTCTTTCTCTTCTTTGTTGATCTCCATGGCCATTTTTGCATGTTCTCTTCCTAAATCCTTCGGCTGCTGGTATACTGAGTTTTCGAGGTCGTATCCCAGATCAATTCTCATGCTCAAATAATCTGCATAGGTCGTTGCCGCGTGGCTGATCCTTCCCTCTGCTCCGCTGCACCCTGTCCCGTATCTGCAGCCTGCATATCTTTCTATTCGATTTAAGAGTTTTTGGAGTGTCATGTATCTTGTGGCTGTTTCCACCTGTGTTCTTGTCAGATTTGTCTCTGCCAGATGTTCTACCTGTTCATCTGTCCATCTTTGCCCCATGGATTTTTCCATTTTCATAACCTGCAGAAGCCTCGTATCTCCATTTTCTCTTATGAGCTGCTTTACCCTCTCTTTTCGTATTCCAAGAAATTCATCCGGTCTTCTGGCGTTTTCGTCCGCAACAATTCCGTAGTGGTATTTCACTAACTGTTCTGCTATCCCGACCAGTCCCATTTTCACCAGAACCTCAATCTGCGGTGTCTCCTGGTATCGTTCCAGATACTCTATCGGATTGACTTCTTTCACTTCTTTCGCATATTCCTGCAGGGCGCTGTAACGGAACATGGTGTCCTGCATTTCCGTGTATGTCTCGTACATGATCGGACCTGCATGAATCCCGATTTGCTTCATACCGCTCAGATTGCAGTCGTCCCAGAAATCCTCTCCGGAATAAAAGCTGTGTTTGTGGTAGTCTATCTGTGTCTTTTTCCCTAGTTCAAAATATGCTCTTGCGATCTCTACCCCGGAAAGCTCCTCGCAAGCGTTGTTCATTTCAGGTTCATGGTCCCCGCAGATAAGCCCCAGTGTCCATTTCTTCTCAACTTCCACATATCGTATTACCATTCCATTCTCTTTGTACTTCTGTCCAAGAAACAGCCGGATCACCTGATTGTGCGCTGCTTTTACTTTTCCCTGGCATTTGTACTGTCCTCTCGCTTTGCACATCGGACAGGTTCCGTAATTCCCCTCTTTCGGTTCTTCTACATATCTCTGGAACTGGCTCTCATATGAAATTCCGGTTTTCCACCTTGCATCCGTCACGCCTCCACAATTACTGCAGGCAATCTGTACCCAACATCCTCGCTTTTTGTAATACAGATAGTGCTTCTTGTGAAAATAGAGCTCATCTGCTCTTTCCAGGATCATTTTCTCCGGAAGTTCCCTGGTGTTCGCTATTCTTTCATTCAGAGCATCCTGGCGTCGTTTATACTTTCTTTCCTGAATTTGGCGTCTGGCCGTTATCGTGATCATATCTTCCTGTTCGTATATGTATTCCCACCATCGTGCCTCATTGTATATGCTTGTGTTGCAGAATTTCCTGATTCTTTCCAGGTCCTCTTTGCTCTGCAGAATGTTTTTCTTCTCTTCCTCCTTCCGTCTGTCTTTTAAATCTTCCGGATCATTCCAGATCAG
>JAQYOA010000057.1 GCA_028727605.1 Lachnospiraceae bacterium | reverse complement strand
GTTGTCACCGTGTTCTGCTGATCCTGTCTTTCCGGCTATGTCATAACCCAAATCAGACAGTGAACGTGCCGTACCGTTTTGGACAACACCCTGCATCAGTTCTGTGAGAATGGATGCTTCTTCACTGCTCATAACTGTTCCAAGAGAGGTGGGCTTATATTCTTTTACTTTGGTACCCTCACTGCTTTCTACGCGGTCCACAAAATACGGCTGCATCATTTCACCGCCATTCGCAATGGCTGACACAATCAATGCCATTTCCATCGGTGTGACCAGTGTATTACCCTGCCCTATGGAAGTCTGCATTACCAGAGCATCTGCCGTTGTTTCATCAATGGAAAAGCGGCTCCTGGAGGAAGGCAGCTCAAGGTTTAATTTTCCATTCAGATTCAGCGAATCTGCAAGGGAATTAAACTTTGTTTTATCAAGCGAGAGTCCGATACTGGAAAATGCTGCATTGCAGGAATTTGCGAAAGCACTGTAAAAGTCTTCACTTCCGTGCACCTCTCCTCCTGCGCAGTGGATGGTATAATTTCCTGCTTCCAATTCTCCGCTGCATTCAAAGGAAAAATCATCCAGTGTACCATGTTCCCTCAGAAAAGCAAGTGCAGTTACTATTTTAAAGGTAGATCCGGGGGGATACTGTCCCTGCAGAGCTCTGTTCAGAAATACACCGCTTTCATTATCCGAATTCAGGCTTTCCCAGTCCTCTTCGATTGTATTGGGATCAAAAGTCGGCTTGCTGACATCCACGAGAACTCGTCCTGTTTTCGGTTCCAAAGCCAAAACTGCACCGTTATAATTCCCCAGTGCGTCATATGCTGCCTGTGTTAGTCTGGTATCAAGGGTTGTAATCAGATTGTCTCCAGGATCCTTTTTTTCCTGAAAGTCATTTTTCAGTTGTTCCAGAGGATTTATGTGTGATTCCATCAGGGTATAATTGTAGGCTGACTCCAGACCACTGTTGCCTTTTCCTGTATATCCTACTGTATGGGCAAACATTTCTCCGTATGGGTAAACTCTTGTTTCGTTCCCATCTTCACCGGACTGCGTTACTGCCAGTTCCTGACCATCGGATGACAGAATTGATCCGCGTACAACTCTCTTCGCATAATTATTCTGCCTTGAATTGTAAGAACTATTCAGATATTCCTCTTTCATGGTGACATTAAAATATACCAGATAACCGATCAGTGCAACAAACATACCGACAAACAGATAAGCCACAATCAGATAAGGCCCGGCGCCATTACCAGTGGAGGCTTTTTTCTGTCTGCTCTTCGATTCGCCGTTCGAGGTCGTCTTCCGCTTTGGGTTTTCTTTGTTTGACATCTTTTTGCTCTGTACGTTTTGGGTTTTGCTTTTTTTGTTTCTTTCTTTTGCTCTGTCTGTTTCTTTTTTCAAGTGCCTCACCTTCATCTTCCCTTAAGATATATAGTCCCTGAATAATGGAAAGCATCACGATTGTCGAAAGCATGGAACTGCCTCCGTAGCTTACCAGCGGCAGCGTGATGCCGGTCATCGGAATAAATTTGATCGTTCCTCCGACTGTCAAAAAGACTTGTGTTGCATATTCTGTTCCAAGTCCCATAGCAATGAGTTTATAAAATCGTTTACTCATTTTCATGGAAATATTAATAATCAGCAAAAATGTAGACATGCACAGGAGAATCAGGCAGATACCGAAAATAATCCCCAATTCCTCACAAATTGCAGAAAAAATGAAGTCCTTGACAGCTACCGGTATCAAATCCGGACGTCCTTCATATAAGCCGGTTCCAAACCATCCGCCGGAACACATACCGAAGAGTCCCTGAGCCAGCTGACTGCTGATATCCCAGCTTCCGATCGGGTCTCTCCATAGTGCTACTCTGTTCCGAACGTGAGAAAACATAAAATATGCTGCGATACAGGCAAGGCACATACCGGACAATCCAAGAAGCGGATAACGTGCTTTTCTGGTTGCTACGTAGATAATTACCACATAAGCCATAAAGAAAACGAATGCAGTTCCAAGGTCTGTGGATGCTACCAGTATCAGCACATGAACCGCAGCAATAACGGTTGCTTTTACAACATTGCCAAAGGAATTATCTTCCCGGAGAATGCCGGCAAGGAAAAATACCATTGTAATTTTAGCCAATTCCGAGAACTGGAATGTAA
>JAQYOA010000056.1 GCA_028727605.1 Lachnospiraceae bacterium | reverse complement strand
TCATGAAATAAATTATCGTGTAAAACACTGGACATTAACATAAGGCAGATCTCCTTTCAACATTCATTCAGAATGCTTTTGATTTCTTTTATTGTTCTATGTGTAATATAACACCTATGATTAGCACTGTCAAGAGGTGAGTGCTAATTTTTTTGATTTTTACGACCTCCGTAAAATGAAAAACGAACTTCCATCATTCGTTTATTTTGTTCTACACGATTGAATCGTGGCAACACAAAAGCCGCGGCTCTGTCTTTTATACAGACAGCCGCGGCTACATAACTTAAAAACCGATCAGCATTCCAACTATGCGTACCAGAAAGGCAGCAATCCAGGCAACTACACATTGACCGATGACTACTCCAACTGCCCATCGGCCGCCAAGCTCTCTTTTGATCGAAGCAACTGCGGCTACGCAGGGAGTATATAACAGGCAAAATACCAGAAGTGCTGCTGCGGAGAGCGGGCTCAAAACACCGGAAAGGGAAGCGGTAGATCCAAAGAGCACGGAGAGCGACGAGACGACACTTTCCTTTGCCATGAATCCGGTGATGAGTGCTGTAGAAATTCTCCAGTCACCAAATCCAAGCGGTGCAAAAACAGGAGCAATGAATCCTGACAATACGGCGAGGATACTGTCTTTCGAATCAGCGACAATACAAAAATGCGGATCAAATGTCTGCAGGAACCAGATTGCGATTGTCGCCAGGAAAATAACGGTAAAAGCTCTCTGCAGGAAATCTTTTGCTTTTTCCCAAAGAAGATGACAGACATTTTTTGCCCCCGGCATTCGATAATTTGGAAGTTCCATGACAAACGGTACCGCTTCACCGCGGAACATGGTTTTTCTCATCAGCAGCGCAAGCAGAATTGCCACCAGAATTCCTCCGAAATACAGTCCAATCATAGCAGCTGCCCGATGGGACGGGAAGAAAGCAGCTACAAAAAAAGTATAGATCGGCAGTTTTGCAGAACAGCTCATGTAAGGAGTCAAAAGAATCGTCATTTTACGATCACGTTCTGACGGAAGTGTCCGACTTGCCATGACACCGGGAACGGTACAGCCAAATCCGATCAGCATGGGAACAATGCTCCTTCCGGACAGACCGATTTTTCGCAGCAGCTTGTCCATTACAAATGCTACTCGAGCCATGTATCCACTGTCTTCCAGCAATGACAGGAAGAAAAACAAAGTTACAATAATCGGAAGGAAACTTAATACACTTCCAACGCCGTTGAAAATACCGTCTATCACAAGAGAATGCAATACTTCATTGACATTCCAGGAAACAAAAAGTGAATCTACGGATTCTGTCAGATAGCTGATTGCCATCTCGAGCAGATCAGACAATACTTTGCCGATCACATTAAAAGTAAGGTAGAATACAGCTCCCATGATAGCGACGAAACATGGAATTGCTGTATATTTACCTGTGAGCAGCTGGTCGATTTTTGTGCTGCGGAGATGCTCTTTGCTTTCCTTTGGCTTCACAACGGTTTCATTGCAGACCTTCTCGATGAAAGTGAACCGCATGTCCGCAATTGCTGCTGCAGGATCGAGTCCCCGCTCTTTTTCCATCTGTCTTATGATATGTTCCAGAGTTTCTTTCTCATTTTCGTCCAGTCCCAGCTGTTCCAAAATCAGAGTATCACCTTCTGCCAGTTTGCTTGCTGCAAATCGGACCGGAATCTGAGCGCGTTTTGCATGATCTTCGATCAAATGCATAATTCCGTGAAGGCATCTGTGCACGGCTCCACCATGGTCATCAGCATCACAGAAATCCTGACGACCCGGGCGTTCCTGATATCTGGCAACATGGAGAGCATGGGAAACCAGTTCTTCAATTCCTTCATTTTTCGATGCTGAAATCGGGACAACAGGAATTCCGAGCAGCTCTTCCATCTGATTCACCAGAATCGAGCCGCCGTTTTCTCTTACTTCATCCATCATGTTTAGTGCAAGTACCATCGGAATATTCAATTCCATCAATTGCATGGTCAGGTAGAGATTTCTTTCGATATTCGTTGCATCGACAATATTGATAATTCCCTTCGGGTGCTCATTTAAAACAAAATTTCTTGTAACCAGTTCTTCATTGGAATAGGGAGACATGGAATAGATTCCCGGCAGGTCAGTCACAGAGGTATTTTTGTGTCCGCGGATCGTGCCGTCTTTTCTGTCTACCGTGACTCCCGGAAAATTACCGACATGCTGGTTGGATCCGGTCAGCTGGTTAAAAAGAGTTGTCTTTCCGCAATTTTGGTTTCCGGCAAGGGCAAAGGTCAGGATCTCTCCTTCCGGGAGCGGATTTTCGTCTGCTTTATTGTGATATTTTCCTCCCTCTCCAAGACCAGGATGGGGAATTGTTTTTTTACTGCGATTAGTTTGAGCTGTTTTCTCCTCACGCACATCCGTGATCTCAATTTTAGCCGCATCATCCAGGCGTAAAGTCAATTCATAGCTGTGAATCCGCACTTCTACGGGATCACCCATTGGTGCGTATTTCACCATCGTGATATCGGCCATTGGAATAATGCCCATATCCAGGAAATGCTGACGAAGCGCACCTTCACCGCCAACTGAAAGGATGGTAGCGGTCTTTCCGATTGGTAAATCTTTTAATGTCATCTTCTGTCTTTCCTCCAGATCTTTCTTTAACGTAAAAGTTGTTTACTATACATAACCAAAGTTAGTATAGTTAAATATTCTGTTCCGGTCAAGCAAAAAATAAGACAATTTCCTGAGCAGGTCATTTGTTGAAATTCCTGAATACAGAAAGTTTATCCGGAACTGAGGGGAACAGGCTTAAGTCTGTATGAGGAATTGCCTGCGCTGCAACCATCATCTGAAGAAAATCCGTTACTGCCCCAAATTGTATATAGACCATATGATCCAATATGGGATCAATCTGTTTTTGAATTTCCAGATTCAGCAGTAATTGAGATGCGCCTTCAAGGGAGGTGTTTCCTGCATTAATCAGGCGTTCTCTGTCGATATCCGGATAGAGTCCGATGGTAATTGCCGATTCTTTATTCACATGTGTTCCAAAAGCACCGGCGACATAAAAGTTTGATACATCTTCCATGGATATTCCGGTTTCTTTTAACATGTAGGAAACCATTGTGTACGCTGCCGCTTTTGTACGAAGGAATTCATCGATATCACTTTGATAGAAAAAAAGATTTTCGGAATATTGCACTCGCAATTCGTTGTTGTCCCCAATCGAAATCGGTTCTCCCTTTTCGATCTGAAGTCTTCCGCGGAAGTCAATCCAGCCGTGCAGAAATAATTCCGCAAGGAGATCAATAATTCCGGATCCGCAGATTCCTTTTGCAGTACCGCCTCCGATAACATGACACAGAATTCTCGTTCCGTCGATTTTTACGGAATCAACTGCTCCTGCTTCCGCTCTCATACCGGTTCTGACTACCCCGCCTTCAAGCGCAGGTCCCGCAGCACCCGCTCCGCAGAGAAGGAATTCTTTGTTTCCTATGACAAGTTCCCCGTTGGTTCCGATGTCAAAGAAAACGCTGATTTCATCTTTGCGGTACAATTCGGTTGCAATCATCCCGCTGATAATGTCACCGCCCAGGTAGTTTGACTTTGACGGAACAAGAAAAACATATCCGGAAATGGGGATTCCAAGTTCCTGTCCCGGAAGAAATCCGGGCCTGTTCTGGTGAACCGCATAGGGGGAGGAAAAGATACAAAAAGGATCCATTCCGATCAAAAAATGAATCATCGTTGTATTTCCTGCGACAACCATCTGGATGCAGGAAGCAGCAGGAATCCCGGTTTGCGCTTCCAGCTGCTGTAAACATTCTCTGATTGTGGAGACTGTCGCTATTCTTATTTCCTCCAGATGTTCCGGTTGATCTTTACAGTAAAAGATCCGTGTCAGAATATCGGTTCCATATTTGATCTGGTGATTGGAAACAGTCGCCTGTGCCTGAAGCTTTCCTGTCTCACAGCAGATCAGCTGAGCAGAAACCGTTGTACTTCCCAGATCCACAGCAAGGCCATAATGATTTGCTGCCGTGTTTCCGGGTTCCAGATCAACGGCGATCCATTCCGTACCATTCCAGGCAACGGAAACTGTTACCTGATAATCTGCCCTCTCACATATTGGGTACAGCTTGCGCAGTACCGAAAGGTTCAGCTTGGCTGTATAGCCTTTTTCGTCCAGCTTATTTAAAATACGTTCTGCATCAGAACGGTTATCCTCCTCTGTGGGAGGCTGCATTTCCAGATAGATTTTTCTGCTTAACCCTTTCATTTCCAAGTTCCAACCTTTCCGCAAAAACGCACCGCAGAGGAATCGGATCCTTTTGCGGTGCGTTTTTCCATTTTTCTTTTATTATCAGCCTGCAGTGCCATTTTCAGTGGCTGCAGCGTCTTCCGGATCCTCATCCAATATGGAGAATGCAATGTTTGTAGAGTGATCCGCTACACGTTCCAGACCGGAAATCAGATCAGAAAAGATCATACCTGCTTCCGGAGTACATTCATTACGAGTCAGACGCTCTACATGTTTCTGCTGCAGATCACGTTCCTCCTGATCAATGGAATTTTCCAGATCCATAACTTCCTGAACATGCTGACGGTCATCTTTTGCAAACATCTCAATCGAATAGTCCAGAATCTTGAGAACCATATCCAACATATCAGACAGGTCACGCTCGCCCTGTTTGCTGAAGACAACTTCGTCATCGATCATCTGAACAGAAGCATCCGCAACATTTTCAGCGTGATCGCCGATTCGTTCGATATCGTTTACTACATGGAACAGCGCACCGATTCTCATAACATCATCTGTAGGCAAAGTAGCCTGATTCAAATGTACC
>JAQYOA010000055.1 GCA_028727605.1 Lachnospiraceae bacterium | reverse complement strand
CATCCCATTTACATTGTCAATCCGATCTGATTCAAGAAGCGGTATCGCATAAGCCGCCTGTCCGTAATGAAAGTAAATGGCATCCAACCCTGTGTCCAGATATACAAAATATTCCCTGCAGCTGCGCACCGATCCGATTTTGGTCAGATCCCCATAGTCTTCAAACACACCCATCAGACGTGTAATTCCACCCTCCACTGGTGCTTCATAAATAATACCCGCGCGGCTGATCCCGCTTTGGGGACAGGCATCATAAATATTATTCAGCATAACAGCAATCGGCCTTTGATGTCCGATCTCTTCCGGAACGGGCTCTCCGGTCAGATAACTGTACATCATGCCCTCCTGCAGTTCATACGGTTCTTCCAGATTTACCGCCGTTAACGGCTCCTGTTCCGGCTCTTCCTTCCATTCCGTCACAGGCGTTTCGGATTCGTTTTCTTCTGGTTGTTCCGATTTTGAGATGGTTTCTGCTGCGGCAGATACGGTTCCCTTTGCATCACTTAACGTTTCCTCCTTTTTGCAGCTGCAGAAAGACAGCAAAAGCAGTGCCATCAGAAAAATCGGCCGAATTCGATAAAAGCTCCGGATAAGCCATCCCCCCTTCATTCTTACAGGTCTCTGGTAATACCAAGTATGCCAAGTGCCTCTTCCTGTTTCTTCTCCATAACAGACGCTTCTTCCGGAGTCATATGATCATAGCCAAGCAGATGAAGCATACTGTGCGCGACCAAAAACGCATATTCTCTTAGAACCGAGTGACCATATTCTTTCGCCTGTGCAATTACCCTTGGAACGCAGATTACAATATCCCCCAACATCAGTTCACCGCTGTCAGGGTTAAAGCAGTCATCTCCTTCTTCCGTTTCCAGAAAGTCAAAGGAAGCAGGTGCTGGGTAATCTACCATCGGAAAAGAAAGCACATCGGTTTCCCGGTCAATTGAGCGATGCTGGCAGTTCAGATTACGGATTGCCTCCGAATCTGTCAGAATCAGCTCTACCTCCGCCTCATAGGGACACTGTTCCATATCCAGAACAGCCGCAATCACAGAGTTTGCTACTTCCTGGACATCAAAGCCAAGTGTCTCTTTTTGTTCATCCTCAAATACAAGTGTCATACCCTGGTACTCCTTTTCTGGCTGCGGCTTCTGCTTTCTTTTGGCCGCGTCTCCTGTTTGTTTTTCTTCTCATAGGCATCATAAGCCTGTACAATTTTCTGTACCAGCGGATGACGTACGACATCCTTGCTGGTCAGTTCACAAAAGGAAATGCCATCCACCTTTTTCAGCACCTGCATCGCCACATCCAGTCCGGATTTTGCATCCGAGGGCAGGTCTTTCTGGGAAGCATCTCCGGTGACAATGACTTTCGAGCCAAAACCAATTCGTGTCAGAAACATCTTCATCTGAGCAGGTGTCGTATTCTGTGCCTCATCGAGTATAATGAAAGCATTGTCCAGCGTACGACCGCGCATATAAGCCAGCGGCGCGACCTCAATGAGTCCTTTTTCCATATTTTTCTGAAAACTTTCCGCTCCCATAATCTGATAAAGTGCATCATACAGCGGCCTCAGATACGGATCCACCTTACTCTGAAGATCGCCGGGAAGAAATCCCAGCTTTTCTCCCGCTTCGATGGCAGGCCTGGTCAGGATAATTCTCCCCACCTCATCATTCCGAAAAGCGGTAATGGCCATCGCCATCGCAAGGTACGTCTTTCCGGTTCCTGCCGGTCCGACACCAAAGACAATCATCTTGTTCCGTATCTCATCCACATAGTGTTTCTGTCCGAGTGTTTTGGGTTTTACCGGCCTTCCTGCCACGGTATGACAGATACAATCCCCGTCAATCTCAACCAAAGCCCCCTCATTCTCCTCCATAACAAGAGAAATGGCGTAATTGACATTCTGTGTTGTGATTTCATTTCCTCTCCTGGATAATTCCAGAAGCTGTGTCAGACATTTTTGTGCCTGATTTGCATTCTTTTGCGGACCGATAATCTTAAGTACCCCGTCTCTGGAGATCAGTGTCACAGCCAGAGATCGCTCCAATACTTTTATATGCTCATCAAACTGTCCGAATACATTTTTTTCATGTTCCGCAGGCAATTCCATCTGCAGTTCAATAATGCTGTTATTCCTATTCAACGGTATCGTCCTTTCCCGAAGACACATTCTGAATTTCGCAGGGCTTTTCTTCCACAGCCCGTTCTATAACGCGAAGTGTCCCTTTTGTGATACATTCAGTATCTGTAAATTCTATTTTAACATGATTCTCCGATATTTGAAGTCCTTTTTCCGATAAATTTTCTGAGAATTTCTGAAAATGTGCATCTGACAGATCACAGGCTTCCTGCTCTGTATAGATTTCCTCCTCCATTGTATAAGGAAGCTTCTGTATGTATCCATAGTAGAACGGAAGTGCAAAGTTTTCCGTCAGATACAGCTGCTTTTCAAAACATAGTTCGTCAAAGAACTCCTGCCCGGCGGTATCCTCCGGAATGTGAAACCGGATCCGGTAATTGCCGATTTGAATATACGGATCTTTTCTCCCTGTCTCACTGTCCGTCCGTACTTGATATCGAAGAGAAAACTGATCATAATAATACCATTGTGTTTCAAGATAGATGTCTGCATCCGCATGCACATAGCGATAATCATAGACTTCCATATTATCATTTGTCAGCGGAATTTCTCCGTCTACCAGAACATCTCCTTTTACACATTCCTCACCTGCCAATACCTTAGGAGTTCCTGCCCTTGTTACAATCGAAAGAACTTTTCCGTCCTTTGCCGCAACAAGACTGACCGGTTCTTCCTGTGCAGACTCACTTTCATAATTATCAATATTTTCTTTCATTTCCAGAATCAGACGGGTTCCCTCTATTTTCGCAGAAACCCAGGTCACATTGGGAAACTGCTCCCGAAGATAAGCTGCTATATTCTGGCAGTTTACTTTGCTTTTCCGTATTCCGTGCACAATGTCGATCTCTTCAAGAGAATTAAGAATGCTCTCTGTGCTGTTGGCATAATTTCCTTCCACGTGAATATTCCAGATAAAAGAAGACAAAAACAGAAAAAGAAAGCAGCACAAAAAAATACCAAGTAAAAATGCCTTTCTTTTCGCGCTGCGGTGCAGTAAGAAAGGCATTCCATGTTTTTCCAATATTTTTATTCTGGAACCGCTTTTGCGGCAAAGCGGCAGAAGACGGGACACATCCCCTACAGACATATTCATTTCATAATATCCGTCTCTCAATCGCAAATCCCAGATTCCGATTCTGTGATACGCACATAGGTTCAGAAAACGCTCGGGCTGACTCCCAATGAGTCGGATTCTCACATAACCTTTCCAGATAAAACTTGGACGATCCAGTAAAAAACACCTCACTTTCCTAAGGATCAAAGATAATCTTCCGAATGTCTCCGGTAATTTTCATTTCCTCATTGGAATAATAATTGATCTGAAGGCATTTTCCTTCCAGAGACAAGATTCCGTTTCGCGTAAGAATCCGCAGTCGCTCCGGATCGTATTGCAGAATTTTGCGGTAATTTTCTATGTAAACTTCACGATTTCCAAAAAATGTGATCACGGATTCCCGGTAAGATAAATCTGCCGGCACCTGCATAGAAGAAAGCATTTTGGAAACCACAGAATCCTTCTTTTTTCCCTTTTTGCCGATTCTCACACTGTCTCTTTCACTTCCTTCCGCCTTTTCCTGTCCGTAATCCCTTCTCAGTATCACTGATTTCATTGAGAAAGAAATGGATCGTATCCCAGTTTCCAGTATATTCGGACACAACGAAAAATATGCGGCAGGCATTCCGTCTTTCCGACGAAATACCTGCCGCATATTTTCTTCTGGAAAACAGTTTCGTTCAGGACTCTTTAAAAAAGATCAGACTGAACCAGACAATATACTGTTCGCCCAGGTAATAGTCCATCATATATTTCTCAATCAGATTTGGCACAACAATCCCATGACTTTCAATACACGGATGCATCTGCTCTGCATGACGGCATCCACCTTTGGGGTATGCACATTTTTCACATTCCATACAGGAATCAGAAGAAAGCGTATAGACGAGAAGTGCCTGATCCTTCAGAAATTTTTCAATCATTCTGGTCAGCTTCTCATGTTCCGCTTTTGTTTTCAGACTTTCCTCCATGTCCATAACATTCGCAACTTCTGCAATACTGGAGAAGAATAGCGCATGATCATAATTCATGCATCGCTCTTTGCATGTTTCCACTGTACCGACTGCCGGAGGGCAGGACCAGGATGCCCCATAGCGGGGACATTCTTTTTTACAGATCTGACGGACACGATCATTGAATTCAATCTCCTCCGGTTCAATAAACGCATATTGATATATCGGAAACTGCGTAATAAAATCTTCGATCTCTTTTGTTATCATAGCTTCTTATCTTCTCCATTTCTCTGCATTCCTTAAAGCAATGTCTTACGGAGTTCTTCTCCTGATTTTGCACTCAGATAAGCCGGCGCAATATCAAATACTGTCTTTGCACCGCTTTGTCCTTCTGCAGACAGTCTGCTGGCTGCTCTCGCAAAAGCGACCAGAACCTGGGATGTAAATTCCGGATTGGAATCAAGTTTCAGCCGGTATTCAATGAGATGGCTGTGTTCCCCGTTCCATCCGGTTTTTCCGCTGCGGAGCACAAATCCGCCATGGGGAATTCCGCTGTGTTTCTCTTTCAGTTCTTCCTCACTGATAAAGTGTACAGTTGTATCGTAATCAGCAAAATAGTTTGGCATTGTCTTGATTGCCTGCTCTACTTCATCAGGATTAGCTCCCTCTTCCAGAACAACAAAACACTCACGGGTATGCTTTTCCCTTGTGGTAAGCTCCGGATTTTCCCCGTTTCTGACAGCTTCCAGAGCAGCTTCCACCGGGATGGTATACTGTTTGCCGTCTTTGACTCCCGGAACTCTCCGGATAGCATCCGAATGTCCCTGGCTGACGCCTTTTCCCCAGAATGTATAATCACTGCCGTCCGGAAGAATGGCGTTGGCATACAGACGATTCAGAGAAAACATACCGGGATCCCAGCCCACGGAAATAATCGCCACATGGCCGTTTTCCCTGGCCGAAGCATCCACATTGGCAAAATGTTCCGGTATTCTCGCATGTGTGTCAAAACTGTCAATCACATTAAAATACTTTGCATATTCCGGCGTTTGCTTTGGCAGATCCGTAGCACTTCCGCCGCAGATTATCATCACATCAATTTTATCTTTCCATTCCTGTACTTCACTGACACTGCATACAGCCGCTGTTTCGGTAAGAATAGACAGCTGACCGGGATCTCTCCGGGTAAATACTGCAGCCAGTTCCATATCCGGATTCTGCGCGACAGCACACTCTACACCGCGTCCAAGGTTTCCGTAACCGATAATTCCGATTCTAATGCTCATTACTTTTTCTCCCTTATAACTGATCTTGAACTAAAACCTGTAACCGTTCCAATTCTTTTTCAATTATAAAGGTTTCTTAACCGGTGTGCAAGACAAATAATCGAAAACCATATTCCAATAGCCTTTTTGCACTCTGCTGCCGGCATTGAATATTTCATGTTTTGTTTTGGGAACCCGCACCAGTTTTGCCTTTCCCGGCATGCGATATGCCAGACGGCGGATAAAGCGTTCCTGTTCCCTGTTGGAAACCAAATGCTCCTGCTCAGCCTGAAAAAGAAGTACCGGAGCAGTAATTTTTTTCCACGCACTTTTTTGCAGACCACGGTTCAGTTTTGCCGCCGCCAAAAGCCAGCCGTAGGATGCCGCATTGAGCTGATACAGCGGTTCGGCTTTTCTCTTGCTCTGATAATAATCAAAACGTGCTTTGGAAAGGGAAGAACTGCTTTCAAAAGAATCTGTTCCACTATATGGTTTCTGACCGGCCACATACCGCTCGCTTCTTCCGGTAATGCAGTTGCATGCTGCGATCCTTCTGGCATCCGACCATGGCACTTTTCCCGTCAGTGGCCGGATCATCGGAGAACTCAAAATTACTTTCTGAAACAACTCCGGTGCCTTTGCCACAGCAGCTGCTCCTATTCCTCCGCCCATGGAGTGCCCATAGAGAAACATTGGCAGTGTTCCCGCCTCCTCCTTCATTTTTTCTGCCGCAAAGAGGAAATCTTCCACATATCTCTGATAGCAATCTACGTGTACCAGAGAAGGATCCTGCGTCAACCGGTAGCTTTTCCCATGACCGCAATGCTCCGGAATACAGACATGATAATGCTCTTTCAGAAAATAATAGACCACTTCCTTGTATTTCTCTGCATTCTCCGTAAAGCCGTGACAGATCATAACTACTCCCTTTGGTCTGACGGCACGGTATCGGACACAGTGAATCGGATGGCCCTCCTCTCTTTCCAGAAACAGTTCCGCAGCTCTCTTATTCACATAAGGTTCTACCATTTTTATCATCGTATCGGCGTAATGTTCTTCTCCCAATACCTGTGTTTTCATAAACATCATCCCTTTATCAAACTTTTTCTCAGTATACCATAAGGTATATAAAAAAGGCAATGCTCCCGGCTAAATCAAACGTTTCTTTCTTTTCTGAAATGGTTCTTGATGAATCCTTTCATTTCATGTATACTGACTATGTTATGATGAAAATTCGAAGGCCCGGCTCACATACACTTGTACCGGCCATGAAAGGAGTTATCCATATGAAATTTATATATCCTGCTGTTTTTCAAAAGAATCAGAACAACGAGTACGAAGGGTTTTTCCCGGATCTGGAATGCTGCAGAGTTTCCGGAGAAACGCTTGACGAGGCACTGGAAAATGCAAGTGCGGCAGCTTATGACTGGATCTCTCTGGAACTGTCTGAAGAAGAACCGATCCTTCCGCCGGTTTCCGATGTACATGATCTCGAAGAAAGTATCGGCGGAATTGTTCGGAATATCGCAGTGAATATCCGGCTTATGGACGGATGGGATGAATAGAACGAAAAGGAGAATCGTTTTCACGATTCTCCTTTTCGTTTCCAGGTATTCACTCTTTTTTTCTCTTCTTTGGATACCCGATTGGATTCTCTTATTTTCTGAATCGCCTTATTATGGGTAAAATCGTCCAGTCTCTCTTCCCGGAAAAGTTTTTCCGTTTTTTCCGGGTATCGGACATAGCAGACGGAAACAGCCCACGCTACAGACATTTTTGCATAATAATCTCCCTGTTGTACGGAAGAAAGAATGGACAGAATCCGATCAATATAACAATCCTTGATAAAATAATCCAGCAAGCATACCACAGCAAAACGCACTTCATATTCCCGATCACTTTTCAGCCATTTTTCCAGATACGAATACCATACGTCCTGATTCTTCTTCATAAAATGATACGTCGAACAGCAGCAATCACAGATAGCCCAGTTATTGATCAGCGGAACAAAACAATCTAATTCTCTTTGATATTCTTCTATCGAACTGTGTCTGTATCCGATCATCATTCCCCGGATCATTAATTCCTCATAAACTGTGACATCTGATTTTTCAACAAAACCTTCATAATCCGTTTTGGCTGTTTCCTTTGCTATTGTTCGAAGAACAGGCACCCGCACACCCATCATTGTTCCCATTCCCGGGACCAGTGAGCTTTGAAATTCCCGATAGATCGGATCTGCCTGGCCAATCAGCTGTTTTCTTACCTCATCCGCAATGAATGTCTCCTTTTTCCCCCGAAACTGCCCATCAGCGGTCTTCAAATTCATCTTTATGTTTTTTGAAAAATTCATAATACGCCCTCACACTTTCCAGCTCTGACCAACGTTTGACATCGACCGGATCCTCATCCAGATCATAGATGCGGGCTCCCCTGGCAGACAGAAGAAACGGAGAATGGGTTGAAATAATAAACTGGCATCCAAAAAAGCGTGCAGAATTTTCAAGAAACGACAGCAATTCCTGTTGACGCTCCACTGACAAACTATTCTCCGGCTCATCCAGAAGATAAAATCCCTGCTCCTCAATTTTCTCGGCAAAATAATGAAAGGCACTCTCCCCGTTGGAATATTCACGGATATTATCCATCATTTCCTGGCGTACAAACTGAGACTGTGTTTTTCTCCTTGCGGAATTCACCTTTTTCAGCCTATCGTAATCCGCCATGGACTTCATACGGAAATTCGAATATTTTGCATCAAGATATTCCTCAAAAATCTCTTCTCTGCGTCGGTCCAGCCCTTCATTCAATGTGCGGATATTCAGCATATAATCAAAGACATCATCACTGGTAATAATTCTGCTGTTGTCCGGAAGCGACTCTCTGATTTCTACACTGCAAAGTTCCAGGTAATCCGGATAAAAGTTGGATCGGTTAAATCTGCTGTCACGACATACTTCCAGTTTTTCAGCAATGATATTTAATACCGTACTCTTACCCGTGCCGTTTCCTCCATACAGAATCGTGATTGGTTCAAAAACAAGCTGTTCCAAATGATGTCTCGGCAAAATCTGAAACGGATAAAAAGTGTCATAACAGGTATGTTTTTCCTTTAAGATAAAATCAAATTCCCGATCTGCATCAGGAAACCGAATACTTTCAAGATAAATCATTTCCTCGTCCCCTTGAATTTTACATTCATTTAACCATTCTATACACATTTTTAACCCATGTGTCACTTATCTTTTGATATGATAAGGACAAGAAATACAAATCATTCCGGAGGTTTTTATGGCACAGATCTTATCTTTCCCCTTGACAGCATACAAAGAACTTTCACCTCGCGCAAAAGATGCTTCAAATTCCTATGCAAGAAATTATAATTACAGATACGAAAAAAAAGCTGGAAAAGATACCTGGAAAAAACGGCTGCTTCATTATCAGAGCTGCCAGTTTTCCGATCTGATGCCGCGGATTTCTTCTTACGGCGGATCCTTAATTGCAGAATTTCCATCCTGCACCGTTACCATAGAAGAATATCATCGTAAGCCAACAAAGGATTGTATTTTCCAAAAAAAGAGATCCGATACGGATTCTCAGCTTGTCTTTGAAGCACCCATCCCTTTGTACAGTCCCTGGTACAACACCGGTGCACTTAAAATCACAGCAAATCCGGAAAGCGAAAAAATGAACGACGAAGTTATGGGAACGCCTGCCGTTTCACTTCACGACTTTGAATCTGACCGGTCTTTTCTTCTTTGGGCCAAGGACCGATCTTTTCCAACCGTCAGAATATCCGGAAGCCGAATTTATCTGACCTCAGGACAGCTTCTACACCATCTTTCCATTATGCGCAAGGTGCTCCCCCTGATGAAAGAATTTTATTCCGAAAATCAGCCGGATGATACAATCGTAATAGAAGATAACCGGATTTATTTTTATTTACATCGGACATCCCTTCACCGAAATAACTCCCCATCTGACCGGGTCACGGAAGAAATCCGAAAAAACACGGATTTACTTCTTCGCTTGCTTTACTTATGATAAGGCTCACCCGATAAAATTCGATAACTTCGGTAAATCTGCTCCAACAAAATCACTCGCATCAGCTGATGGGGAAATGTCATTTTCGAAAAGCTCAAAGCAAAATCAGAACGTTTCAGTACATTTTTGCCAAGACCGATGGAACCTCCGATGACAAAACAGAGATGACTGTGCCCCTGGACTCCAAGTGTATTTATTTTCTCTGAAAGCTCCTCTGAGGAAAGCATCTTTCCGGCAATTTCGAGGGTAATCACATAGGCATCCTCTTTGATCAGCTTCAGAATCCGTTCTCCTTCTCTATCACGGATCTGTTCTTCTTCCGTCTGACTTGCCTGATCCGGTGTCTTTTCATCGAGCACTTCTATAATTTCCAGTCTGCAGTATCTTGACAAACGTTTCGTATACTCAGCAATCGCATCTTTTAAATACTTTTCTTTTATTTTACCAACTGTAATCAACGTAATCTTCATCTGTTCCTCTGTTTGAAAAAGACCATACAGGGAATGTAACTTCCTCATATGGTCTCTTTCTTTTATTTTGCATTAAGCATTTTTGCTTTTAATAAATTCATCAATTCCTTTTGCACCGGCTTTTCCTGCACCCATAGCCAGAATAACGGTAGCAGCTCCGGTTACCGCATCACCGCCTGCATACACGCCTTCTTTGCTGGTCTTTCCGGTCTCTTCTTCTGCTACGATACATTTTCTTCT
>JAQYOA010000054.1 GCA_028727605.1 Lachnospiraceae bacterium | reverse complement strand
ATCCCGTCTGGGTAAGCGACCAGAATGGTTCCATTAATGTCCAAGACCATCCGCGTCTATTTTATCCCACAGAAATCTTTATGACAACCTCCATTTTTAATTTTTGTTAGCATCGGGCTAAATCAGCCATATTTCATCGGGTTAATTTAACCAATTCTCATCGGATTAAAATAACCAACGCATCAGATCCAATTAGTTTATTCCTTTCGTGTTACACCCGGCTTGGGTCTGCCGGTTTCTATTGCGATTGTTTCCAGACGTTTCCCTCTGTAGCTGTTCCCTTTCATCATGAAGACAGTTGCATCGTCAAAGATTCGATCAAGGGCACACAGAAGTGATGAGTCCTCGCTGAAGAATTCGCCCCATTTGTTCGGACTCATGTTGCTTGTGAAGATCATGGTATTAGGACCTTCTTTGTTATAACGTCTGTCTACCATATCGAAAAACATCCGCGTAGATTCTTTATTAAAGACACACCGGCCGATCTCATCAATGATCAGACAGGACGGTTTTACCAGACCATTTATAGTTGAGCTTTCGCGTCCATACTTTACTGCGTCTGTCAGACGCTGGTTCAGTTCAGTTGCTTTCAAAAAATAGGTCTTTAATCCACGTATGCAGCACTCTCTTCCGTATGCCATGGCCAGATGGGTTTTTCCAACACCCTGCGGTCCGATAAATGCAAGATTTCGTCCCGCATTTACAGCCGTCAGAGAGGGCAGGTTCCTTAATGCCTCTATCTGCTTTCCCTGGACATGACTAAAATCGAAGTTGTCAAATGTCTTTGGTTCTTTTAACGGAAGTCTGCTCATCTTAAGAAGGGTGTTCCTGATAGTCTCTTCCTTTTGATTACGCAGATGGTCAAACACAAGCGCTACCGCTTCCAGCTGTTCTGCACTCATTGCTTCCGTATCAAGAAGTGCCATAAGTCCATTGGAATAAGCATTGATCTTAAGAGCGTCGATGTCTGCACTGATCCTTGAAAATACATCATTCATCCCACAGGCCCTCCCCGAAATCAAACTTTGAAAAGCCGGAGTCCTGTATTTTCTCCTCAATCTGCAGGATCTTTGATCTCACAGGAACAGAAGGGAATTCTTCAGGCTGTATAGAAACATACTGGTCTCTGCAGAAGCTGTCTTTTCTGCTCCATGTTACATCATGCACAGTAAGAATGCGATCAAGATCTTCGTCATAAATGATCAGTTCGAATTCCTTTCTCTGTACACGACAGATGCGCTTGTGATACCAGTAGGGAACGCCGAAACGCCGGCCTTCATAGTGTACAAAACCGTCAAAGGAAATCAAACGTGGCGGGCACAGATAAAACATGAGCTCCTGTGTAGCTTCCAGGGGCCTGGCTGACTGCCAGCACTCCTTCTGATGTTTTTCATCCGGGACACAGTCTACAGCGCGGTGGTATCGTCCATTCTGTATACGGCACCATGTCAGAGCCTGATAATTCAGTTCAGTGATGTTGCTGAAAAGTATTCCGGGGATGAAGTTGTCCTTAACAAAACGGATAAGCCTTTCTACCGCACCTTTGGTAAATGGATGCCGCGGCTTGCAGAGTTTTGTTTCAAAACCAACTGTTTTCATAAAAGCTTCGTAATCGTGCTGCCAGATAGGATGTCTGTCCGGATCCCGTCCGATCACGACGCTCTTCATGTTATCCGTAAGTATGTACTTTGGAATACCCATAAGATAGAAAGCATGGATCATTCCAATAAACAGATTTTCCTGTTTAGCGTTCGGAAAGAATTCGATATATCTTTCCCCACAATGATGGCAGATCATGGCAAAGCAGGCACAGCGGTAACTGCTTCCGTCCGGGCATTCAACATCAATAAAGCCCCAGTCCATCTGATATGCTTCCCCGGCATCTGTGCTGTAACGTCTGCCCCGGTTTCCCTGCGGATCGACCAGCATACGTTTTGGGGGAATCAGTTCCTGATGGTTTTCGATGTACACCCTTACCTGCGTCTGACCTCCTGCATATCCGTGTTCCTGCAGCCGTTCAAAACAGACTGCAGCATTGGTGACATTTTTACGCAGCAGATCATCAAGGAAACCAGTATAGCCGGTTAATACAGTAACTTCAGCCTTTTGACCGGTACGGCCATGCGGCTTGATAATAAAGCTATCCTTCTTATAGTGGCGGAGTTTAGCACGGGATATCCCCGTTCGGCGTTCGAGCTCAGCAAGATTTATTTTATCTATGTTGAACCTGTCACCGAGTTCCATCTTCATTTGTTCGATGGCTTGTGTTAGAATGACCTGTAGGTCATTGCTTTTGTTTTCTTTA
>JAQYOA010000053.1 GCA_028727605.1 Lachnospiraceae bacterium | reverse complement strand
ATGTTGGAAGAATATGTGCAGGGAATATATGTGTATGATGATGGGAGAGTGGAGGTGGAATGGAAATCAATGACTTGATTTGTAGCAATAATGTAACGTCCACTACTACTGAACTTGTAGCAATGACGTTACATCCTCCCTACTGATTTTGTGACAACAATATAACGTCCTCTGTTCCAAAACAACGGTTTTATGGGAAAAATCGAGGGAAAAAAGGTCAAAAAGTTTGTAGCAATGACTTGACATCCTCGGGTTTGATGTGAACGTTGTAAAGGAGAAGGCAGTCGGCATTCCGAATGTTCGTTTTCGGCTGCAGTATATGGTCGGCGGAAAACTGGAGATAGAAAGCACACCGGGATGTGGGACCGTTGCGACGATCACATTGCCGTTGGAAACAAATAAAACGCGTATCGGGGAGAAATGAGTATGCATGTAATCTATGTGGATGACGAACAGCCGGCAAGAGACAATTTTCGTCTCACGGCTGCCGGAATATTGGAGATTGAAAGTCTACATCTTTTTGAAAGCGGAGAAGAGGCACTGGAATACAGCAGAAACCATACAGTCGATGTGGCTTTTCTTGATCTGGAGATGCCGGGCCTGCATGGCCTTACATTAGCGCAGAAGCTCCAGGAGATCTGTGCCAACATAAGAATTGTTTTTGTGACGGCATTCAGTCAGTATGCGCTGGATGCCTGGAAAGTAAATGCGATCGGATATGTGCTGAAACCCTATACAGTGGAAGATATAAGGAATGAACTGGATAAATGTGTTTTTCGCCCGCTGCCCTCTCAGCGGATTGTCATACAGACCATTCCCAATCTGGCAATCACTGTGAATGGAAGTCCGGTTTATATTGTCGGTGAAAAAGTAAGGGAAATGTTTGCATTACTGGTAGAACGGGGAGAACAAGGGCTTACAACGGGAGAGGGGATTTCGTGCCTCTGGCCGGAAAGAAGTAAGGATGACAGGACACAGTCCCTTTTCCGTATGACCTTCAAAAGACTGATGAATACACTGGAGGAGGCAGGGATCGGACACATTATCGTGTCCTCCGGAAATCGGCGTTATATCAGAGTCGAAGAAGTAGACTGTGACCTTTACCGGATCCTTTCCGGAGATCGTCAGGCTGCGGCTAAATATGACGGACAGTTTTTGCAGGACTATTCCTGGGCGGAAGAGAGAAACGGTCAGCTGTACCGTATGCTTCTTATGAAAAAATAAAATGTCAAAAAAGGTCCGATGGGCCTTTTTTTCGTGCAATTCTGTTACGTTTATTTTACACCTCTTCTGCTATACTGCACTCAGCTGGAAGAGTGTGTTTGCATGAGGAGATTATCAATGACAGTAAATGAATTGAAAAAACTTTCCAGGACAGATCTTCTGGAAATGTTATTAGATCAGAGTAAAAAAGTGGAAGAACTCGAAAACAAACTGCAGGAAGCAGAGGATGCGCTTCGCAACAGAGAGATCGTTATTGATCATGCCGGTTCGATTGCCGAAGCGGCTCTTCAGTTGAATGGTATTTTTGAGGCTGCACAGGGGGCATGTGCGCAATATATTGAAAATATTCAGCAGCTCAAGGAGCGGCAGGAGAATGTCTGCATACAACTGGAGGCGGACAGCCGTGCAGAGGCGGAGCGACTGACTTCTGAGGCCAGAAGGGAAAGCGAAAGATTACTTTCCGAAACGAAGATACAGTGTGCGGAGATGATAGCCAAAGCAAAGGCCGAGACGCAGTCCTACTGGACGGATGTTTCCGGAAAACTGGAGAGCTTCTATCAGGAACATGCCGGATTGCGTGAGATACTGTCAGTTGTGTCCCATGACGGAAAACAGGAATCATGAGAATGAAAAAAAGAGAAAAGAAAGAAATGCCGGGTGTAGAGGATCTGCAGAAAGAATTGGATCGGGTACGCTACAAAAGGCGATATCATTCGGTGCTGAAAAGTACGGTTTATACCCTGATCACCGTGGCGGCCATCGCTGTGCTGGTCGCAACTCTCTGGCTTCCGGTGCTTCAGATCTATGGAAATTCCATGACGCCTACCCTGACAGATGGTGAGATCATCTTTTCCGTAAAGACTTCAAAATTTGAACCGGGAGATATCGTATCCTTCTATTATAACAATAAAATTCTGGTCAAACGGGTAATTGCCTGCTCAGGAGATTGGGTAGACATCGATGAAGATGGTCAGGTCTATATCAATGATCAGCCTCTGGAGGAACCGTATTTGACCGAAAAAGCACTGGGTGACTGTAATATTGAGCTTCCGTATCAGGTACCTGACGGAAAGATTTTTGTGATGGGCGATCACCGATCCACATCGGTGGATTCCCGCAACAGCGCAGTTGGATGCGTAGCGCAGGAACAGATTGTCGGAAAGATCCTGTTCCGTGTTTGGCCATTGAATCGGTTTGGACCAATCAATTAGAAGAAAGGGGGAAAGCCAAATGCAGAATGAGCCGCTGCCGCAGGCAGAGCAAT
>JAQYOA010000052.1 GCA_028727605.1 Lachnospiraceae bacterium | reverse complement strand
TGCTCTGATTTCAGCCACTTCATTTCTCGTAGCAATGGTCTGATAATAGATAGTTTCTAACATACTATCTCTTAATTCCTGTCTTTCTTCTTCTGTTTTGCACTCATTAGGATTTGCGATAGTTGGCAGTCATCTTTGGGTTTAGGCAGTACACATAGGGTTTATAAGGCATTAGGAGTTCACATGATGACAAAAAGTTAGCTATGTGAATGCTGTAAACAGATGTGGATTCCAGTGCAACAATAATGGTATTGAGGCGAGAATGTTTTTGCATGCATTCTGCAATTATTTCAGCAAGTTTATCTGCTCCAGGCTGATTGTTGCTGAAAACAGCGTCAATGTATTTGTTTTCATCAAAATCCATGGCATAAACAACATTGGATTTTGAACTTACATCAATACCAACGAACAAAGTGGACATATAGTTGATCTTAATCATGATATCACGCTCCTTTCTGATCTGGATTGGCGAAGCCTGAAGTATAAGGTTTATCCTGTGCTGCATATGATGACCGCAACCTCGCGTAATGAGCATTCATCCAGTCAGCATTTTTTTGCTGGTGCTAACGGCTGGAGATGCAACTTCTGTGTAAGCGGAATGTGTCATATGTGCCAGGCTGCATGCTTTCTGAGCAGTCTCGGACAAGCCGGCTGAAAGGACGAAAAGCAGTGCCTTCGGACATCAGACTCTGCTGATATCATACCACAGAATAAACTATATTGAAAAAAAGTAACTATTAATTGTATAGATGGGAATTGGATGAGGGGAGTTCCTCTTAGATGTCCTTACCTCTATACCATAAAAAGAATAAGTTTGTAAGCGGATTTCTTTTGCTTACAAACTTATTATACGAGGACGATAGTATTGGAATTGGGAAATATGTCCGCAATCGGATCATCGCTGGTCAGGGTAAAGGCTGTCTGAGTGTTTCCTTTACAGATAAAGCTGGCAGCAAACAACAGCACAAAAGCAATGGCAACAGGAATGCGGAAACGATAACTGAAGCGTCCCAGCCCTCCCATGGGAATGTATGGTACTTTTTTAGCGGTTTTTTGAATTAATTTAGTACACATCAGGATCAGTCCCGGCAGTACTGTAAAGACGCAGATCATACTGATGAGAACGCCCTTTGCCAGCACGATCCCCAGATCCATACCGATCTGAAAGCTCATAAAAACCAGTGCCAGAAGTCCCACGATTGTGGTAATGGAACTGCTGGATATAGAGGCGAAGGCATGCCCTAGTGCCACGTTCATCGCCTCTGTGCGATCGGGGTTCAGTGCCAGTTCCTGTCGGTAGCGGTTCATCAGAATAATGGAGTAGTCCATGGACAGAACCAACTGAAGCAGTGCCGCAATCATGTTGGTAATGTTGGAAACACTTCCAAGGAAGTAGTTGGTGCCTGAATTGATGATTACTGCCACGCCGATGGTCAGCAGGAACAGGATCGGTTCGATCCAGGAACCGCACATGATCCAGAGTACAGCCATCAAAATCGCAAGAGCGGCGATCATGATAAATATCGGAATTCCGTCAACGGAGCTGTTGTTATTCTTGAGGATATAAGTGTACTCTCCCACTGTGTCCGCAATTTGAGACTCCAACGCTTTTTCTTCTGTGGAACCATAATCGTAAACGGTATTTACCGTATAAAGAGTCTGATTCCCCTTGTTATGATTTTCCGTATTGTCGTAATCCACGCTGTCCGCATATTCGAGGCTTTCCAACTCCGATAAAACCTCCTGCTTTTGCGTGTTTGACAGATCCTGTATCATAACACGGATACTGTTTGTGGTTTCTGTCTCCGGAAATTCATCCGACATCACATCCATGCCCTGCTTCATGGAGGAAGAATCCGGAAGATATTCGGTCATATCTTCATTAATATAGACCTTGGTTGATAAAATGCCGCAGATGGCAGCGATTATTAGCATAAAAGCCATTACGCTCTTGCGTCTGCGGACGATAAAAGATGCGATTTTCTGCATATGCTACTGCGTACTCCTTTCTGGGAAATGATTGACAAACCGCAAAAAACAGAATACAATTCGTTCAGAAAAAGGTCAACAGACTGTTGCTTTTAAAAAGATGTGTTGTAAACACAAATGCAAATATTTGATTCAAGATCAACATTTTGCAGAAATTAGTTGAGGTAGTTTTTATGGAAAATCAGAGAATTCGAATTACAAAAAAGATGTTGAAAAATGCCCTGATGGATTTGCTGGAAAATCAGCCGATCGGAAAGGTTACCGTTTACAGCCTGTGTGAAAAAGCCGAAATCAACCGTACCACCTTTTACAAATATTACGGAAGCCCGTATGAATTACTGGACGAAATTGAAACGGACTATTTCAGAGAATTGGAACACTGCCTGACGGAAAATAATGAAGAAGGCAGTAATGGATTGGTATCGGCACTGTGTTTTCTTGAGGGAGAACGGAAGAACTGGCGTGTACTGATCAATACCGTCCACGATGAAGAATTTGCACAAAGGCTTTTTGATCTGCCGGTTATTCGCAGACTGTTGGATCATTATATCGGTAATGCACAAAAAGAAGGTCAGCGGGACTATATCCGTCTGTTTATTTGTCATGGCGGCTATGCGATCATCCGCCAATGGCTCAAGAAAGATAATGGAGAATCTCCGGAAGAAATTGCGGATCTGATTTTTACTTTGGTCAAAAATACAATTCAGGCAACAGAATAAAGGAGAAGCAGGATGTATGCGCGGATCGTTTATCCAAAATCGGTGCAGGAACAATGATAAAAAACTCAAAATATGCAGATACTAAAGGGAGACGGGAACGAAGGAAACACTGGCAATTGAAAATGATGGAAGATACCTATATAATGATATCAGGACCCGCAAAAACAGGAGCGGGCAGCCGGTTTTCGGACAACTCATAGAATAATGTGAGTGTATCAAAGACAATCAAATCAGTAGGAGGACACCGATGGTTTATACAGTGACATTCAACCCGTCTCTGGACTACATTGTATCTGTGGAAGACTTCAGGCTTGGTCTTACCAACCGCACAAGTACCGAGCTGATGCTTCCGGGCGGAAAAGGAATCAATGTATCGACAGTGCTTGGAAATCTCGGAATCGAGAGCACAGCGCTTGGATTTTTGGCGGGATTTACCGGAAAAGAAATTGCCAAACGCCTCGACAAAATGGGAATCAAAAACAGATGTATCTGGCTGGAGGAAGGATATTCCCGTATCAATGTCAAATTAAAGAACATTGACGGAACCGAAATTAACGGACAGGGACCGAAGATCCCGGAGGAAAAAGTCGAAGAACTGATGCAACAGCTTTCTGAACTTCAGGAAGGTGATGTTTTGTTCCTTGCAGGCAGTATCCCGTCTTCTATGGAAGATAACGCATACCAGAAAATCATGGAACTGCTGGAAGGAAAAGGTGTCCGTATTGTAGTAGACGCAACCCGGGATTTGCTGATGAAGGTGCTTCCGTACCACCCGTTCCTTATCAAGCCAAACAACCATGAGCTCGGTGAGATCTTTGGCGTTGAACTTACAGCGAGAGAATCCGTGATTCCGTATGCAAAACGGCTGCAGGAAAAAGGAGCACAGAATGTTCTGGTATCCATGGCAGGTGAGGGAGCTGTCCTTGTCGCTGCCACAGGCGAAGTATTTGAAGCACCGGCACCGCAAGGGACACTCGTGAACGGTGTTGGCGCGGGTGACTCGATGGCAGCCGGATTTATGGCAGGATATATGGAAAAAGAAGAATACCTCCACGCATTTTACATGGGAATTGCTGCGGGAAGTGCAAGTGCCTTTTCAGAAAACCTTGCCACCCGCGAGGAGATTATATCTGTCTATAAAAAGATTACGAAATGACAGAAAACTTAAGAACAAAGGTGGAGAAAACTTATGCAGATTTATCAGGGAAAGAGCGTTTTTTCCGGCATTGCAATCGGAAAGATCCGCGTATATAAAAAAAAGGAACGTCTGGTAAAACGCATGAAAGCAGAAAATCCGGATGTGGAAATAGAACGGTTTGAGGATGCAAAAAAGAGAGGAATTGCGCAGCTTGGCGTCCTGTATGAAAAAGCCTGCAGGGAAGTCGGTGAGGCCAACGCTGCGATTTTCGAAGTACATCAGATGATGATGGAGGACGGCAGCTACAACGATTCCGTGAGAAATATGATCAAAAGTCAGAGTGTCAACGCAGAGTATGCCGTCGCTGCGACGGGGGACAATTTTGCACGAATGTTTGAGGCAATGGATGATGATTATATGAGAGAACGTGCCGCAGACGTAAACGATATTTCCGAACGACTGATTTCCATTTTAAACGGAGACGACACCGACGTATCCCTGAATGAAGAACCAGCCATCATCGTGGCAGATGATCTGGCTCCTTCCGAGACAGTACAGATCAACAAAGACAAAGTTCTCTCGTTTGTTACCGTACACGGATCTTTAAATTCCCATACCGCCATCCTTGCAAGAACCATGGCGATCCCGGCACTCGTCGGAACGCCGCTTCCGCTGGATGAGCATGTGGATGGAAAGCTTGGTATTGTGGATGGATCCGATGGGAAAATCTATGTGGATCCCGATGACGAAACCCTCTCTGTCATGCAGAAACGCTGTGCCGGAGAGGAAGAAAAGAAAAAACTCCTGTTGACGTTAAAGGGAAAAGATAATGTAACGCTGGATGGACAGAAAATTCTGTTGTATGCGAATATAGGCAACATCAAAGACCTTGCGGCTGTTATACAGAACGATGCCGGCGGTATTGGACTGTTCCGAAGCGAATTTCTCTATCTGGAGCAGGATCACTACCCGACCGAGGAAGAGCAGTTCCGTATCTACAAACAGGCTACAGAGACGATGGCGGGAAAACGTGTTATTATCCGTACTCTGGACGTTGGCGCTGACAAACAGTGCGACTATTTTGGAATGGAAAAAGAGGAGAACCCGGCACTTGGTTTCCGGGCGATCCGCATCTGCCTGACCCGTCCGGAAATCTTTAAAACACAGCTTCGCGCGCTGTTCCGCGCAAGCGTATATGGAAATCTTGCTATTATGTATCCAATGATTATAAGTGTTGATGAGGTACGCCGGATCAAAGCGATCGTTGAGGAAGTAAAGGCCTCTCTGTCCGAGCAGGGCATCGGATATGGAACCTTGGAGCAGGGGATTATGATTGAGACTCCGGCTGCCGTCATGATCAGTGATGAGCTGGCAAAAGAGGTAGATTTCTTCAGCATCGGGACGAACGATCTGAGTCAGTATACGCTTGCCATTGATCGTCAGAATACGAAACTGGATTCGTTTTTTGACCCGCATCACCTGGCAATCCTGCGCATGATCCGGATGGTTGTGGAGAATGCCCACAAAGCCGGCATCTGGGTTGGTATCTGCGGTGAGCTTGGCGCAGATCAGGAACTGACCAAAGAGTTTCTGGCCATGGGAGTGGATGAACTTTCTGTGTCACCGGGAAGTATTCTTCCGCTGCGCAAAATCATTCTGGAAACAAATGTGGCGGAATATAAAGAAGGAAAGAAACAGTAAAAAATCAGAGGCAGTGCCGGCGATCCTGCGATTGCGGCAGGTCAATATAGTATCGCCTGACATCAGGAAATCCGGGGTGCGGGATAATCTTTTCCAATCTCCCCCCGTTTTTCTCTATGACCTTTGCAGATGCAAGATTGGGTTCATTACAGGTAATCAGTACCTGATGATATCCATAACCGGCAGCCTGTTCCAGTGTAAGCCTGAGGATTTCCGAAGCATACCCTTTCCCTCTTTGCGATGGGCGAACGCTGTATCCGATTTGACCTGCAAAAGTTTGAATAAAATCGTTTGTTCCGAAACGGATATCAGAAATACCGACTAGGTTTTTTGTTTGATCAAAGGCCAGAAACACAATTTCATCAACCATCCCATAGTGGGGAATATATTTGCGGCAAAGCCAATCTTCGTAATTTTCAGCCTGTTCCAAACCCACACCTCCGCTGACTTTTTCCTTCACATTGAGAAATTCCTGCCGAAAATTCATAACGGCTTCCCGATGCTCTTTGTTCGGTAGCTCCAAGTGCAATTTTTCCATTGATTTATCCTTTCTAAAGCACATAATGATCGTGAAATGAACATGGTATTTTCATGAAGTAAAAGCCTAATCCCGGATAAAGCCTGCAGAATTCTGCCATGTTCGAGTTGATTTCTTTATTTTAAAATATCACCTTAACAGAAACAAGATACTATGAAATTTATGAGATACTCTGAAAAGAAATGTATGATAAATGAAAACAGTCGTTGTAGGAAAGATTCAATCTTACAATGGCTGTTTTTTTTGTGCTGATGGCAGGATTTGTATTACATATTTGGCTGTTCTGGAAAACACAGGCAGTTTTCTTTTTAAAAATGACAAAATAGTTGCGTTGATTGACTAAATTATCGGAAGTTAAAAACAGAGAGTTCCGATAAAATATAGGCAGAAAAGGCAAAGAAAATCAAAAGGAGGAAAAAACGTGTTTGATAATTTTTTGATTAGAAAAGACAGCCTGGAAAATGAACAAGATGAGAACGGAAATGTCATTGGTTTCAAATTTGCAGCACGTAACGCAAACTACAGAGGGGTATATCTCTCACTGCATAACGGATATTACATTAAAGTAGACGGCGTGCAGTATAAAAGGGATGTACAGACCTTTGAAATCAATGGAAAAGCGCCCCGTACTTTTGAAGAGATCAAGACTGCCGTATGGGAACACTGGGATTATGACGATGAGGGCATCATTCATGTAGCAAAAGAGGGTGGTCTTGCTCCCGGAAAACATGTGATCGAATTCCAGCAGTCGGTACTTGCTGCATACGGATATCTGCCAACAGATGAAGAGTGGGTCAAGTGTCCTCCGGAACCGGGCACAGGAGCAGGATCGGATAAAACAAAAAATATTGTAACTTATGAATTAGAATTGCAGCGGTAGAAAGGGGAAGAAAAGAATGGGAAAAATCAAAAGAGGTGTATCCCTTTACAGCTATCAGCAGGCTCAGTTCTTTAAGGAACTGGACCTTGAGGGGCAGATCCGGGAAGTGGGAACCAATCTGTTTGGTGCAGATGGAATTGAATTGCTGGACGAAATGGGGCTGCGTCACTATCCGAATCCTCCGGAAGAATTTTTTACACAGTGGTTTGGCTGGATGGAAAAATACAATACAACGCCGGTAACCATGGATGTATTCTGTGATGTTCTTCAGTTCCGGGATCATGTTATGAGTTATTCCGAGTGTGCGGATCGTTTAAAAAGCGATATCCGTCTGGCGAAGAAGCTGGGCTTTAAAAATGTACGTACACTGGCAACCACACCGGCAGAAGTTATGATTGAGGCACTTCCGGTCGCAGTGGAGTGTGATATTAAACTCGGAAAAGAGATTCATGCACCGATTCCGATTAACGGACAGTATGTGAATGAAATTGTAGAATACTGTCAGAAAACAGGAACCAAACATCTGGGATTGGTACCTGACTGGGGAATCTTCGCGTTTCGTCCGTCAGAGGTAACACTTGACTGGTATGTACGTCAGGGTGCAAAGAGAGAGAGCTGTGATCTGGTGACGGAACTTTGCATGGACAATTATCTCGGAAAAAGCAATGAACTGAATGATATTGATCTGTCCTTGTATACGGCAGGCAACGTAGAATCGATGTTTCACCGTTATCTGAAGCATGGGGATGCTCCTGCAGATCTGATTCCGGCATTTAACAAGATGCAGAAGATGATTCGTGAAAATGTCCCGGATTATACGGATATTGATTTTGAAGTGATGGGACAGGCGCTTCTTCTTTCCAGAACAAAAGCGGAAGATCTCAAGTCAATCATGCCATATATCGTAAGCATTCACGGTAAATTTTACAATATGTCCGAGATTCCTGGAAAACCGGGTACTTATCAGGATATTGCCATTGATTATGAAAGACCGATTCAGTTCTTAAAAGAAAATGGATATGAAGGATATATCAATTCGGAATATGAAGGACAGAGAAGATTCCAGGATCGTGGAGTGGAAGATCTGATCAGCGAAGTGGATCAGGTAAGAAAACATCAGGAAATGTTAAAGCGATTAATCGGAGAATAAAAAAATCAGGAGGATAAAATCATGAGAAAATTAAGATTGGGAATCATCGGAACCGGAGGAATCTGCAACAACAAACACCTTCCTTCACTTGCAAAGGTGGCAGATCTGGTGGAAGTTGCGGCACTTTGCGATTTGGATGAAGAGAAAGCAAGAGCAACAGCAAAACGTCATAATCTGGAAAATGCAGCAATTTATACAGATTATAAAGAACTCTTGAAAGATGAAAGCATTGATGTTGTACATGTGTGTACACCGAATGTAGCACACTGTCAGATCACTGTTGATGCTTTTGAAGCCGGAAAACATGTACTTTGCGAGAAGCCGATGGCAGCAACGACAGAAGATGCTGAAAAAATGCTGGCTGCATGGAAAAAGTCCGGCAAGAAGTTTACAATTGGATACCAGAACAGATTCCGTTATGATGTTCAGGTTCTGAAAAAAGCATGTGATGCAGGAGAGCTTGGAGATATCTATTACGGAGAAGCAAACGCAATCCGCAGAAAAGCGGTACCTACCTGGGGTGTATTTCCGGACAAGTCCAAACAGGGCGGCGGTCCGTTGATTGACATCGGAACACATGCACTTGATATCACTCTGTGGTGTATGAATAACTACGATGTTGACAGTGTAAGCGGACAGGTATTTTACAAACTGGGAAGGCTTCCGGAGGCTGCCCAGGGAAATACATATGGACCGTGGGATACAGATACGTATGAAGTAGAAGATTCTGCAATGGGATTTATCAAAATGAAAAACGGAGCATTGATTAACCTGAGAGCTTCCTGGGCTCTGAACTATATGGATGCAAGAGAAGCTTCCACAACTCTTTGCGGAACACTGGAAGGTGCAGAAATTAAACATGGAGGAAGTTATCCGAAGCCGGAATTATGGTTTAATCATGTTCGTCATGGAAAAATGACCCACGAGACCTTGTCCGGCGAGGCGCTGGTAGATTATTTCGAAGGCGTAAACGAGCCGGCGGGTGTAATTGAGGCAAGACAGTGGATTAATGCGATTATCAATGATACAGAACCGTGTGTAAAACCGGAAGAAGCATTCCGTGTAACACAGATTCTGGATGCGATCTACAAGGCATCAGAAACAAACACGACAATCAAGTTTGATTAATTTTATGGGACGGGAGATTTCCCGTCCCTTTCTGAAACGATGGAGGTATGTATATGAGCTGGAGATATGCGGTAATCGGATATGGATTTATCGGAAGAAGACACGTAAAAACGCTGAAGGAGTTTGAAGGAGCGGACTGCGTTGCGGTCTGTGACAGAAATCCCGTGAGACTCAGAGAAGTAAAAGAATTGTATCCGGAGATGGAAGTATATGAGAGTGCGGATGAATTATTTGCCAAAACAGATCTGGATGGTGTTATAATTTCAGCAAATAACAATCAGCATAAGGAACTGGTAATTAAGGCTGCAAGAGCAGGAAAGGATATCATCTGTGAAAAGCCGGCAGCATTAACAGTTGCAGAACTGGATGAGATGACAGCAGAAGTGGAAAAAGCAGGAGTGAAATTTACTGTTCACCAGCAGAGACGATTTGATAAGGATTTCCAGTGTGTAAAAGAGTGCTATGACAAACAGCTGGTCGGGAATATTTATACAATTCAGAGTTCTTTGTACGGCTACAATGGAAATATGCATGACTGGCATGTATTTCGTGATGAAGGAGGCGGAATGCTGTACGACTGGGGCGTTCATCTGATCGATCAGATCCTGTATATGGTAGACAGCCGTCTGGTATCGGTCTTTGCAGATGTCCGCAATGTGATCAACAAAGAGGTGGATGATTACTTTAAGATTATTCTGAGATTTGAGAATCAGGTGACAGCAGAGATTGAGTTAGGGACCTATTTTCTGTCAAATCGTCCGGACTGGTTCAACGTCACTGGTATGTAGGCGGAAATAAGGGAAGCATGTATGCAGATAAATTTGATCCGGAAGGGAAAATTGTCCGTACAACCAGGCTTTTGGAAAACGTTGCCGGAGATCAGGATAAGTCTGCAGCTTCTTACGGACCGACCCGCTCTTTTGGTATACCGGAACCGGGCCTTATCGTAACGGAAGACATTCCGCACCCGGATTGTGAACAGAGAGAGTATTTCACAAATTATTTTAGGGCGCTGAACGGAGAAGAGGAATTTCTGGTTAAAATACCGGAAGTGAGAAGAGTCCTTGCGGTAATGGAAGCATGCCGTGAGTCAGCGAGAACAATGAGAAGCGTTGATTTTGAATAGGAGATTTCATATGGTAATTGATGCACATGTACATATTGCGACGGATGAGAAGGAAAATCCGAGAGCAAGAGTGGAAAATGTTATAAAAAAAATGGATGAAAACGGCATTGATAAAGCCGTATGTTTTCCTTTTGCAGCAGGGCTTGAAAAACAGAAAAAGATGGCAGAAGAAATCCGTCCGTATCCGGAGCGGTTTATCCCGCTGGCATTTATCAATCCGAATGATTCAGATGCCAGGGAGCAGCTTTTGTACTGCCTGGATGAACTGCATTTTAAAGGGCTGAAACTGCATCCCTGGTTTGGAAACTTCAGTCTCGCGAATATAGAACTGCTCAGACCGCTGTTTGATATTTTGAACGAGCGGGGTCTTTATGCAGTGATTCATTGCACCTCAGAAGACTATCGGGTACATCCTGTGATGTTTGAACGTCTTGGGAGGGAATTTCCGAATGTGACAATTCAAATGGCGCATATGGGAGAAGTTATGGCAGGAGAATTTGCAATTGATGTGGCAAAAAGGGTGCCCAATGTTTATCTGGATACGGCGATCACCTCTTATATGGCGGTGATTCATGTTCTGGAACAATGTCCGGATAAAGTTTTTATGGGATGTGATTTTCCATTTTATCAGTTTGAAATGGAATTGCAGAAACAAAAACTTGCGGCAGAGGAGTTGCAGGATCCGGAAGGATATGAGAAAATTACAGGTGAAAATTTTGCAAGAGTATTTCATCTAAAATAAGAACAGCCGAAAAATTATCAGGTATACGGAGGATTCGGGCATGGAGAAAAATTATATCCGTTCAGATTCCATTGTGGAATTGGAGTTTCTTTCCGAAAGAAAAACAGGGATTCACTATCACGAGAATATCGAATTGCTTTTTCTGATGAGTGGAAATATGACTGTTACAGTGGAGGGCGAGGAGTTTCCGCTGGAATCTGGAGATATGATCGTTGTCAATGCCAACCGGAATCACAGTTATGAAGGCTCAGAGGGTCTGTTTATTGGAAGGTTTATTCTGTCTTATTCAAAGATCAGTGAACTTTTGGATAATCATACCGTTATCTTCTGGTGCAATTCCTCATTGGATCAGAATAAAGCGTATGATGAGCTGCGTTTTGTGATCTCAAGAATTTTTTATCAGTTTCTGAATGAGGAAAAAGGAAAGAAACAGGGAAAGCTTTATTTGAATAGTCTTTATTATCAGATGCTTGCGATTCTGACCGGAAATTTTCTGTTGACAGAGAAAGATGCAAAATATGAGCAGGAAAAAGGAGACAAAGACGATCGGGTACAGGAGATTTTTTCTTACATCAGAATGAATTTCCGGCATAACATAAGTCTCCATGATATTGCAGATCAGCTCTATCTGTCAGAGACATATATTTCGAAATACATTAAGAAAAAATGCAACAGCAGTTTTATAGAACTGGTGAATTCTGTACGGTTTGGCCATGCTATGGAGGATTTGATCTATACAGATGCATCGATTATGAAGATCGCCATGGATAATGGATTTGCCAGTGTGGCAGCTTTTAATAAAGTTTTCAAAAACACCTATGGGACCACTCCGTCTGATTTCCGAAAAAATATGCGAAAGAAAAGACGGACAGAGCAGGATCGATTGGAAACGCACAGTGAGGAGATTCATGAGAAGATAGAAGCATATCTTGTAAAAAATCCACTGGAAGAAAACGAGGAAAGATACATTACGGATATGGATGTGCTGGTAAATGCGGATGAAGATCTGGGTACCTGGGAAAATCATTTTGGAAGAATGATTAATGCCGGAACAGCGAAAGATCTGTTGAGAACAGTATTCCAGGAGCAGATTCCATCTATGAGAGAAAAGCTTGGGATCGAATATGTACGTTTCTGGGACATCTATGATCCGGAATTATTGATTGATATCCATGCACCGAAAGAGCAGCTGAATTTCGGAAGATTGGATGCAGTGATCGATTTTCTGATCAAAAATCATATGAAACCGTATATGGAGCTTGGTTTTAAACCGCTGAGACTGCTCAAAAATACGCAGGCAGCACTGAAAGAAGAGTCGAGAGATTCGTATTTTACATCTGAAGATGAAATGTGGAATTTTTATCACAACATGATCAGACATTTCGTGAAGCGATATGGTTCCGAAGAAGTAGAAACGTGGTATTTTGAATATTGGGAGAAAGAGGAAACACAGTTTCAGAACCTTTCCTATCAGTTCACCCCTTTGTCAGAATCGGAACATGAAAATTACTTTTGTCAGTTCGATGTGCTCGCAAATGCATTGAGGAGCTGTATTCCGGGAGTGAAAATAGGCGGCGGCGGATTTCCTCTGCAGCATTATGGGGAAATGAAATTTACTCAAATGCTGAAGAATTGGAAAAATCACCGAGAAAAACCGGACTTTATCTCGATCAGCTGTTACCCTTATCAACAGGAAAAGGAAGGAAATATTTATTACGAGAAAAGATCCACAGATATTGATTTTGTGAAACATAATCTTGAGATGGCAAAAAGAGCGATTGAACAGACTGCTTTTCCTGTTTCAGATGTTCATGTGACGGAGTACAGCATGTCCTTGTCAAATCGAAATGCGATGAATGACAGCTGCATGAAGGGTGCTTTTCTTATGCGGAACGCAATTTCCTGCATCGGACAGACAAAAGTGCTGGGACATTGGCTTTTCTCGGATACGTATGCAGATTTTAATGATTCACAGAGTCTGTTGTTTGGAGGATGTGGGCTTTTGACAAAAAATGGAATTCCAAAGCCCGGACTTTATGCATTTGCCTTTATGAAACGTTTATATAAACGTATTGTTGCCATTGACGAGCATTATCTGATAACAGAAAATGAACGTGGTTCTTTTCGCATGGTCTGTCACAATTTTAAGAAGCCGAATTACAACTATTATATGACGCAGGAAGATAAAATTCAGATTCGGGATTTGTCACAGATGATGGATGACAGAGAATATCTTACCATCCATTTGAAAATCGAAAATGTAAAAAATGGAGTTTATTTGATTAAGCAAAAGCGGATTAACCAGAATTATGGCAGTATACAGGATGAATGGAACCGGCTGAATACAGTTTCGGAACTTACTATGGAAGAAATGGAATATTTGAATAAGATCAATGAGGCAAAACTGACGATTCAGGAGGTCAAGTCTGTTGATCAGAAGCTGGAGTTTGATATTATGATGGAACCCAATGAGATCCAGCATTTGTATATGAGATGGGAGCTGCCTCTTTCGGAAGAAATTTAATATTTTAAGGAGAAAAGGACTGTTACGAAGCAGGGAAAGGTGCTTGTAATGGTCCTTTTTTTAGTTCGAATGAAAAAAGAAAAAAATGTATTACAAAAAATGCCAATAAAAAGAAATAGAAAAAAAAGAGGAGGATTTTCGCCAAAAATATGTATTAATAAGGCGGATAAAGAGATGATGAAATGAGAGAAAATTACTAAAATAAAGTTACCATCAAAAAACGAAATCAACACAAAATCAACACAAAATCAGAGAGGAGAAGCAATATGAAACTAGGATTTGTAAGTGCGATTCTTGACACATACACCTATGAAGAAATGATGGATTTTGCCTCGGAAAACGGGTTTGAATGTGTGGAAGTCGCATGCTGGCCGCAGGGAAAAGCGGAGAGAAGATATGCGGGAGTATCTCACATCAACGCAGAACAGGTTCTGGAAGACGATGTCTATGCGCAGCATATCATCGATTATGCCAATGAGAAAAATGTACAGATTTCTTCTCTGGCATATTATCCCAATGTGATGGATGGAAATCCGGAAAAAAGAGAGGCAGCGGCAGATCATCTGAAAAAACTGATCAAGGCAAGCAGTAAACTGGGTGTTGATATGGTGACAACGTTTATCGGGCGCGATCAAACTAAGACAGTGGAAGAAAATCTGGAGCTGGTCAAAGAAATATGGCCTTCCATTCTGGCTCTTGCGGAAGAGGAAGGGGTAAAGATCGCAATCGAAAACTGTCCGATGCTGTTTGGAGCAGATCAATGGCCGGGAGGTCAGAATCTGATGACGACTCCTGCAATCTGGAGAAAAGTATTTGAGATTCTGCCCAGCAAAAATCTGGGAATCAATTATGATCCGTCACATTTTGTATGGCAGATGATCGATTATATTCAGCCGATCTACGAATT
>JAQYOA010000051.1 GCA_028727605.1 Lachnospiraceae bacterium | reverse complement strand
TTTGTGCAGGTCTGCTGCATATTTTTGAAAAATCAACGGTGATTACCGGGATATTTTACGGAATCTGCATTGTGTTTCTGATGCTGCTGACACCCCTTGTGAATTCCCTTGGAGCCGAGACCATGAATCAGGGAAAAGTGCTGAATTTTGGAGTTGCCAGAGGGATCGGTTCGGTCGCCTATGCGGCTGCTGCCTATCTGCTGGGGATTCTGGTGGAAAAGACAGGTACAGTTTCCATACCGCTGATTCTGGGAGTTCTTTATGCCGGTTTCCTGATTGCTCTGGGCTTTTTTCCGTTTACAAAAACAGAATCTTCTGTTTCGGTACAAAAGGAAATGACAGGCGGGCCGCTCTATTTTCTGCGCAAATATAAAAAATTTGCGTTCACTTTGCTTGGCTGCATTTTTTTGTATACATCTCATGTGCTTTTGAATAATTTTAATTTTCAGATTGTGGAGAGCAAAGGCGGAGGAAGTGCAGAACTTGGAACAGCAATGGCACTTTGTGCGTGTGTGGAACTGCCGACGATGTTTCTGTTTGGTGCCATGCAAAAGAGAAAGAACAGCGGTTTCTGGTTTCGCCTTTCCGGTGTGTTTTTCATGCTGAAGGCGCTTGGAACCTTTCTCGCTCCCGGAATTCGTTCATTCTACTGTGTTCAGATATTTCAGATGTTTGGATGGGCCCTTATTTCAGTGGCATCTGTTTACTTCGTCAATTCGCTTATGGAGGAACAGGATGTTGTTAAGGGGCAGGCTTATATGACCATGACTTATACGATTGGAAGTGTTGCGGGATCCCTGATTGGCGGACCTCTGATTGATTTTTGGGGCGTTCGTGCAATGCTGCTTGTCGCGTTTCTTGCAGGTTTGGCAGGAATGATTCTTTTGCTTAGTGTTAAAATGGATGGAATTTCAGAGTTACGCAAATAAAAACAGCCCGGATGAATTCCGGGCTGAACTATTATTTGTTGCGGTGGCCGCTGTATTTTTCTTCGCAGTATTTGCAGCGATAAATCTCTTTTTCCGGATCAGCCAGAATGAATACGTGATCCAGACCCTGCTCGATGGATGTGATGCAGCGAGGATTCTTGCATTTGATTACATTTACCACCTGTTTCGGAAGATGAAGATCCTTTTTCTCTGTGATCTCCCCGTCCTTAATGATATTGACTGTAATATTGTGATCAATAAAACCGACAATGTCCAGATCCAGCATATCCACCGGACATTCTACTTTCAGGATATCTTTCTTTCTCATCTTTTCACTCTTGGCATTTTTGATAATTGCCACGGTACAATCCAGCTTATCCAGCTTCAGATCATGGTAGATGGTCATAGCCTTACCGGCTTTAATATGATCCAGTACAAAACCTTCTTCGATACGTCCGACATTCAGCATAATGAAAACGCTCTCCTTTCTATTTGACCTCGATTCCCAGCAGTGTCAGAATAAGAGCCATACGTGCGTAAACACCGTACTGTACCTGTTTGAAATAAGCGGCTCTCGGATCCTGATCTACTTCTACGGCAATTTCGTTTACACGGGGCAGGGGATGAAGGACAAGCATATCCGGTCCGGCCAATTCCATTTTGGATTTATCCAGAATATAGAAGTCTTTCATGCGCACGTAATCTTCTTCATTAAAGAAGCGCTCTTTTTGAACGCGAGTCATATAGAGAAGATCCAGTTGGGGAAGCGCATCTTCAAGCTTGATCACTTCTTCGAAGGGAACCTGATTGGCGCGAAGAACGTCATCACGGATGTAATCGGGAACCCGGAGTTCTTCCGGGGAAATCAGGATAAATTTGATGCCGGTATATCGAACCAGTGCATTAATCAGAGAATGAACGGTCCGGCCGAATTTTAAATCGCCGCAAAGTCCGATGGTGAGATTGTTCAGTCGTCCTTTCAGAGAACGGATCGTCAGAAGATCAGTCAGGGTCTGAGTGGGGTGCTGATGACCGCCGTCACCGGCATTGATGACAGGGATGGAAGAAACCATGGAAGCAACCATGGGCGCGCCCTCTTTTGGATGACGCATTGCACAGATATCTGCAAAGCAGGAAATTACGCGGATCGTATCCGATACGCTTTCTCCTTTGGAAGCGGAGCTGGAATCAGCAGAAGAAAATCCGAGAACGGTTCCTCCAAGATTCATCATAGCAGCTTCAAAGCTTAAGCGGGTTCTTGTACTTGGCTCGTAGAATAAAGTGGCAAGTCTCTTTCCGTCACAAGCGTGAGCATATTTCGCAGGGTTCTTTTCGATGTCGTTTGCCAGATCCATCAACTGATCAAGTTCTTCCACCGAAAGGTCCAGCGGACTCATTAAGTGTCGCATAATTGACCTCCTTCTATTGTGTGGGATAATTCGCAGCAGTGCTTTTTAACAGCACCGTGCCTGTTTTTCTGTGTTACACATTATCACAAAATGTCATATATTGCAAGGAAAAATGATGGTATCTGACAAGGGCAGGGCCGGCAAGGGAGAAAATGGAATTGCCAGATCATTCTTGTAAATAAAAGGAAAATATAGTACAATACTTTAATAAAGAAAAGTCCGGCATTCTGGAAAAGAAAACAAAAAAATGAGGAATCCGGATATTTTTTTGACTGTCACATAAGGAGAAAAACACATGCTTGATTTGGGAAAAATCAGAGAAGAGATTGATGCTACCGATGATGAGATTGTTCGTCTTTTTCAGCATAGGATGGAACTGACAAGTCAGGTCGCTCAGTATAAGATTAAAACCGGAAAGCCGGTATTTGATAAAGAAAGGGAAACAAGCAAGCTGGAGAAGCTTCGAAGTGAAGCGGATAATGAATTCAATGCAAAGGGAATTCAGGAAATCTTCCAGCAAATTATGTCCATAAGCCGAAAACGGCAGTATCAGCTGCTGACAGACCACGATGTGAATGAAATGTCGAACTTTATCCAGGTTGACCATTTGGATACCCAGGGAGCAAAAGTTGTGTTTCAGGGAGTGGAAGGGGCTTACAGCTTTGCTGCCATGAAAACGTTTTTTGACGATTCCATCGAAAGCTTCCATGTGGATACGTGGAAGGAAGCGATGGAAGCGATTTCCAGAGGAGAGGCGGACTATGCTGTTCTCCCCATCGAAAATTCCACTGCGGGCAGTGTGCTGGATATTTATGATCTTCTGGTAGAGTATCCTCATTATATTGTCGGAGAACAGATTATCCCGGCAGAACATGTATTGATGGCACCTCCGGGAGCCAAACTGGACGAAATACGGGAAGTATGTTCCCATCCGCAGGCACTCTCCCAGTGCAGAATTTTCCTGGAAAGCAATGAAAAATGGAAAACAAAGGAGATGCTGAATACCGCTGTCGCAGCAAAATATGTGGCTGAGTGTCAGGACCGGACAAAGGCAGCCATTGGAAGCAGATATGCGGCAGAACATTTCGGACTTCAGATTCTGAAAGAGAAGATCAGCAACAGCGAAGGGAATGCAACACGTTTTGTGATTATATCCGGAAAAAAATGTTTTGAAAAAAATGCGGATAAGATCAGTGTCTGTATTGAACTTCCTCACGAGAGCGGTACGCTGTACAACATACTGGCACACTTTATCTACAATAATCTGAACATGACAAAGATTGAATCAAGACCGATTCCGCAGAAAAAATGGGAATACCGCTTCTTTGTGGATTTTGAAGGAAATTTGAGTGATCCTGCGGTTGTAAATGCCCTTTTTGGCATTGAGCAGGAAGCGAGAAAATTCCGGCTTTACGGAAATTATTAAGAACAAAAGGAAGAAAAAAGAATGATCAGAATAGAAGAATGTATCCTTTACCGTGATTTTACGGAAGGGGAAGTTTTACGTGACATGACAACCTTGATAGCAGCTTACAGAGAACTGGAGCAGTCCAAAATCGATCCGAAAGATTACAGATTTCGTGAAGGTATGAGTGACAAGGAGCCGCTTTTCTACGAAGCGTTGAACCGGCTGGTGGAGATGGCAAACCGCTATGGTTTTTCCGGAAATCTCTGGCATGATTATCTTACGTATCTTCTGGTAAATAAAGAAAATGCTTTCTCCACTTCCTGTGAAATTGTGGGAAGAGTGGAAGGCAGCATCAACCAGATGGCCAAACATGACTTTGTAAGATTTAAGGAATTATTTGATTTTGATATCCGGGCTTTTGATACTGTGTTTGAATCAGGAGATGCCGAAGTTATCTGCAATTATCAGAATACGGACAGTCCGAATAAACTTTTTAACAAAAGAGTAAGAGACAGAATCTGCGAACTGGCAGTCCGCCTGGCGCTTGCACAGAATCCGGATGAGTTTATGGATGATATGATTTCTTTTTATCATGATTTTGGAGTGGGAAAACTGGGACTGCACAAAGCATTTCGTATCGCACGAGTGAAAGATCAGGTGGAGATCATTCCAATTACGAATATTCCTCATGTACATCTGGATGATCTTGTGGGATATGAGATTGCAAAGCAGAAGCTGATCGATAATACGGAAGCTTTCGTACAGGGAAGAAAAGCGAATAACTGTCTGCTGTTCGGCGATGCAGGAACAGGAAAATCTTCCAGCATTAAAGGCATACTGAATGAATACTATGATCAGGGACTTCGTATCATTGAGGTATATAAGCATCAGTTTCAGGATTTAAATGAACTGATTGCACAGATCAAGAACCGAAACTATAAATTCATTATTTACATGGATGACCTCTCCTTTGAAGAATTTGAGATTGAATATAAATATCTGAAAGCGGTTATTGAGGGCGGTCTTGAGAAAAAACCGGATAATATACTGATTTATGCCACATCAAATCGCCGCCATCTGATTAGAGAAAGCTACAGCGACAAAGAAGAGGTTCGCCAGGATATGCATACTTCCGATACCGTCCAGGAGAAACTTTCTCTTGTATACCGTTTTGGCGTTGCAATTTATTTTGGATCTCCGGATAAAAAGCAGTTCCAGAATATTGTGACTGTGCTGGCAGAGCGCTATGGTGTTACAATGGATCGGGAGCAGCTTCTTTCCGAAGCAAATAAATGGGAATTGTCACATGGAGGACTTTCCGGACGCACAGCGCAGCAGTTTATTGATTATCTTCTGGGACAGCAAAGGGAAGTACAGTAAGGAGCCATTGCGGGAAATTTCTCTGAGCTCAGAGAAAAGATACGATAGGGAAAGGAAGAGATCTATATGCAGTATTCTACATTTGCTGCCATTACCATTGACAGTTATGATGTATTTCTTGAAATCTTTGAAATATCCAAAAAACAGGGAATTCACAGCATAGACAAAATCCGTCACAGAATGGAACTGGGAAAGGACATCTACACACTTGGCAAAATCAGTCCCGTGATGGAGGAAGAACTTTGCCGGGTGCTTGCCGATTTTGTGCGCATTATGGAGGGATATAAGGTTGACGATTACCGTGCAGTAGCTGTCAGTTCGATTCGTGAGGCTGAAAACAGTCTGTTTGTTCTTGGCAAGATCCGGCAGCTGACGGGACTTCATGTAACGGTACTGTCAAACTCGGAACAGCGTTTCCTTGGGTATAAGGCATTGGCTGCCATGGAAGAGAATTTCAATAAAATTATTGAAAAAGGAACTGCAATTATCGATCTGGATGGCGGCAGCCTGCAGATTTCCCTTTTTGACAAGGACGCATTGGTAACGACACAGAATATTCGAATGGGAAATCTGCGAGTCAGAGAAAGACTGTCGGGTGTGATCAATGAGACAACGCATTATGAATCTCTTGTGGAGGAGTTTATCTGGAATGAAGTGACGAGCTTCAAAAAGATGTACTTAAAAGACAGAAAAATTGAAAATATTATTCTTCTGGGAGATCTCTTTACAGATACGGTATTCCAGAATATGGAAGAAAAGGTGACGAAGATCATTTCCGGAGAGAATTTTACCAACTGGTATCAGAAAGTGATTCGTCAATCTCCTATGGAATTGGCTGTCAAACTGGGAATTCCGTTGGAAAATGCTTCCCTTATGTATCCTTCAGTCGTGATCTATAAATGCCTGATTGATATGATGGGAGCAGAGAGAATCTGGATACCCGGGACTCATCTCCCGCGGGGAATCGCTTATGAATATGCAGAACAGAACAGGATATTAAAGGGCGACCACAATTTTGAAAATGATATTTTGATGGCGGCCAAAAATATCGGGAAACGATATGCAGTGAACCGTGCTCATGTACAGAATCTGGATATGATTGCAACCGCTGTTTTCGATGCGATGAAGAGGGTTCACGGACTTGGAAAAAGAGAGCGTTTGCTGCTGCAGATGGCTGTCATGCTGCATGATGTGGGCAAATACATCAGCCTGAATAATGTGGCAGAGTCCTCTTACAATATTATTATGTCAAATGAGATCATCGGTCTTTCCCATATAGAGAGGGAGATGATTGCGCTGATTGCAAAGTTTAACACGAAACGTCTTCCTTCCTATGAAGAACTGGTCATGGAGTCGTCCCTAAGTGTCGAACAGTATCTGCTGGTAGCGCAGCTTACAGCGATTGTACGTCTGGCGAATGCTCTGGACCGAAGCCATTATCAGAAGATTACAGCGATCAGGGCATCCCTCAAGGAAAGAGAACTGATTATGAATCTCACGGTAAATCGTGATTTTACTCTGGAACAGGGACTTTGCCAGGAAAAGCTGGATTTCTTTTATGAGGTATTCAGCGTTCAGCCGGTTCTGAAACTGAAACGTCAGATGTGAGGAGGCATTGAAAATGGATTACACACCTTATAAAAAGGCGGAATATTACAGAAACAGAGAATTGAGCTGGATCAGCTTTGATGAGAGAGTATTAAATGAAGCACGTGACAAAAGTATTCCGCTCTTTGAACGGCTGAAATTTCTAAGTATCACTTCTTCAAATCTGGATGAATTTTATATGGTACGAGTGGCATCGCTGAAGGATATGGTGCATGCAGGTTATGCAAAGCCGGATATCGCCGGTATGACCGCAAAAGAACAGCTTTCTGCAATTTCGGAACACACGCACGAACTGGTACAGCTGCAGTACAGTACATACAATCGGTCTGCAGTTCCTGCTCTGGAACATGTAGGATTGACCATTATCAGTGAACACGAAAAACTGACAAAAGAACAGGCAGAATATGTGGATGCTTATTTTGAAGAAAATATTTATCCGGTGCTGACTCCGATGGCTATGGATTCGGCCCGTCCGTTTCCGTTAATCCGGAATAAATCTTTAAATATCGGTGCACTGGTACGAAAAAAAGATGACGGTCTTCTGGCAAAGGCAAGCAGGAAAGAAAAAAAGAACGACAGCGAAGAGAAAAAAAATAAAGAAAAGGAATTGGAATTTGCTACGGTTCAGGTCCCGTCGGGACTTCCTCGTTTTATTCTGCTTCCTGCCGATGCGGAGAGCGGCCAGAAATACTGTATTTTGCTTGAAGAGGTGATAGAGAGGAATATCGGAAAACTGTTCCTTAGTTACGATGTGGTTTGTGCTCATCCCTATCGAATTATGCGAAATGCCGATCTCACCATTGATGAAGACGAAGCCTCCGATCTGCTGAAAGAAATTCAGAAACAGCTGAAAAAGCGTCAGTGGGGTGAGGTGATTCGCCTGGAAGTGGAAGAACAGATGGATAAACGTCTGCTCAAACTGCTGAAAACGGAATTTGCAATTGAGGAGGAAGATCTGTTTCGCATTCCGGGACCTTTAGATCTGACGTTTTTGATGAAAATGTACGGGTTGGATGGATTCGATGAGTATAAGATACCGAAGTATACACCGGCGGCAGTTCCGGCCCTGATGAATGACGATGATATATTCACCAATATTCGAAAAGGAGATATTCTTCTGCATCACCCGTATATGACGTTTGATCCGGTTGTACAGTTTGTGCAGCAGGCTGCAAAAGACCCGGATGTACTGGCAATCAAACAGACGCTCTACCGTGTCAGCGGAAATTCACCGATTATTGCAGCGTTGGCACAGGCGGCAGAAAATGGAAAACAGGTCTCTGTTCTGGTAGAGTTAAAGGCACGTTTTGATGAGGAGAATAATATTGTCTGGGCAAAAATGCTGGAAAAAGCCGGATGTCATGTGATCTATGGCCTTCTTGGTCTGAAAACACACAGCAAGATTACTTTGGTAGTTCGAAAGGAAGAAACCGGAATTCGGAGATATGTTCATCTCGGAACCGGAAATTACAACGATTCAACAGCCAAATTATATACAGACTGCGGTCTGTTAACCTGTAATGCAAAGATCGGAGAGGATGCAACGGCGGTCTTTAACATGCTTTCCGGATATTCTGAGCCGGACAGCTGGAACAAGCTGGTAGTGGCACCTCTCTGGATGAAAGACCGTTTCCTGCATTTGATTGCGATGGAGGAAGAGCATGCCAGAAAGGGACAGAAGGCTCACATTATAGCAAAAATGAATTCGCTTTGTGACAGGGATATTATTGCCGCTCTGTACAGTGCATCTGCAGCGGGAGTAAAAATCGACCTGATTGTCCGCGGAATTTGCTGTCTGAAGGTTGGAATTCCTGGAATCAGCGAGAATATCACTGTTCGTTCCATTGTCGGAAATTTCCTGGAACATGCGAGAATTTTCTATTTCTACAGCAATGGAAAAGAAGAATTATTTATGGGAAGTGCGGACTGGATGCCAAGAAACCTGGAAAAGAGAGTGGAAATTGTTTTTCCGGTGGAAGATGAGCAGATTCACAGGGAAGTAATGCATATTCTGGAAATTCAGTTGAAAGATAATGTAAAAGCAAGCATTCTGCAGCCGGACGGAAAATATGTGAAACCGGACAAACGGGGAAAGGCTTTGATTAATTCTCAGGGGTATTTCTGTGAAGAGGCTGCACAGCGGGCAGAACGGCCGAAAAAAGAAATTGACGAGCGTATTTTTATTCCGGCAGAGTCTGCGGAAGAGTAAAGAAAATATGAGAAGAGACAAACTGATGGAAGTGTTTTGCCGGAAACATTTCTATCGGTTTGTTTTTCTTACGTTTATGGAAATGTGACGGATTTTGTGTTCGGAAAGGAGAAAAAGGATGAAAACAAAAGTATGGGCTCATCGGGGAGCAAGCGGTTATGCTCCTGAAAATACGCTGGAGGCATTTCGTTTGGCTGCAGAGCAGGGAGCCGATGGTGTGGAACTGGATGTGCAGATGACAAAAGACGGGGAGCTGGTAGTGATTCACGATGAGATGATCGACAGAGTCAGTGACGGTCGGGGGTTTGTGAAAGACTACACTTTGTCAGAGCTGAAGAAATTTCATTTTAATGTACTGCATCCGGAATATCAGGATGCAGTCATCCCAACTCTCCGGGAAGTTTACGAATGCCTCGGGCCCACCGGCATGGCAATCAATGTGGAATTGAAAACGGGTATTTTCTGGTATCCGGAACTGGAAGAGAAAGTATTGCAGCTGACAAAAGAAATGGAAATGGAAGATCGCGTCATTTATTCTTCCTTTAATCACTACAGTATTCAGAAGATTCTTACTTTGGATCCGGATGCAAAAACAGGTATTCTTTACGGAGATGTGATTTATGATGTGGTGAACTATGCAAAACAGCTGGGAACGGGGGCTCTTCATCCGGCACTTTACCATACTTATATGGATCAGTTTCTGAAAGAATATGTGGAAAGTGAATTGAAGGTCCATGTCTGGACTGTAAATGAGGAAAAAGAAATCTGCCGTCTGATGGATGCAGGGGTGGATGCAGTGATAACCAATTATCCGGATCTGGCAGTCAAATGCCGGGACAGGCGATAGGAATACAATGACGACAGACAGGAGAACAAAAGATTTTTATGAGTATATTGAATGTTGAACATCTTTCCCACGGATTTGGAGACCGCGCAATTTTTGAGGATGTCTCCTTTCGGCTTCTGAAAGGAGAACATATTGGCCTTGTGGGAGCCAACGGAGAAGGAAAGTCTACGTTTATGAATATTATTACCGGAAAACTAATGCCGGATGAAGGAAAAGTGGAATGGGCGAAAAACGTCCGCGCAGGCTATCTGGATCAGCATACGGTTCTCGAAAAGGGAATGACAATTCGCGATGTTCTGAAAAGTGCTTTTGCCGCACTTTATGAAATGGAAGAACGGATGAATGTAATCTGTGATTCGATGGGCAATGCCTCCGATGAGGAACTGGAAATGATGATGGACGAGCTTGGAGTCATTCAGGAAATGTTGAATGCACATGATTTTTATATTCTGGATTCAAAAGTCGAGGAAATCGGAAGAGCTCTTGGGCTGGAGGAAATCGGACTGGATCGTGATGTGACAGAACTTTCCGGAGGACAGAGAACAAAGGTGCTGCTTGGAAAGCTGCTGCTGGAGAAGCCGGATATTCTTTTGCTGGACGAGCCCACCAATTATCTTGATGCAGAACATATTGCGTGGCTGAAACGGTACCTGCAGGAATATGAAAATGCGTTTGTACTGATTTCTCATGATATTCCTTTTTTGAACAGTGTGGTGAATCTGATCTATCACATGGAGAATAAAGAACTGAACCGTTATGTGGGGGATTATGATCATTTCCTGGAAGTCTATGAGGTAAAAAAAGCGCAGAAGGAGGCGGCATATAATCGCCAGCAGCAGGAAATTCAGGAGCTGAAAGATTTTGTGGCACGAAATAAAGCCCGGGTTGCAACAAGAAATATGGCAATGTCCCGGCAGAAAAAGCTGGACAAGATGGACGTGATTGAACTGGCAAAGGAGAAACCAAAGCCGGAATTTCATTTTAAGACAGCCAGAACGCCCGGGCGTTTTGTGGTAACCGCAAAAGATCTGGTGATCGGATATGAGGAACCATTGTCAAAACCGCTTACCTTTGCCGTGGAACGGGGAGAAAAGATTGTACTGACCGGGGCCAACGGAATCGGAAAGACAACACTGATGAAAAGCATTCTTGGATTGATTCCGGCAATTTCGGGCAGTGTACAGCTAGGAGATTATCTGGAAATCGGGTATTTTGAACAGGAAATGCCAAAGGGAAATACGAATACCTGCATTCAGGAAATCTGGGAGGAATTTCCATCCTATACACAGTATGAAGTGCGGGCTGCTTTGGCCAAGTGCGGCCTCACTACCCAGCATATTGAGAGTCTTGTACGCGTGCTTTCGGGAGGAGAACAGGCGAAAGTTCGGCTGTGTAAGCTGCTAAACAGAGAAACCAATCTTCTGATGCTGGATGAGCCGACCAATCATTTGGATGTGGATGCAAAAGAAGAACTGAAACGTGCGCTTCTCGAATATAAGGGAACTATTGTTATGGTATGTCATGAACCGGAATTCTATGAGGGATTGGCAAGCGCGGTATGGGATTGCTCCAAGTGGACTACAAAATTATGAGAAGTGATGGGAAACACTACATCTGCTGGCGAATAAATGGTAAGAGTATTTTGTGACGAAAGAAGGAATTAAATTGAAAATTGCAGCGTATAATTATCGTGATTTTGATGAGGCAAAGTATTTTGAAAAGTTTGGTCAGGAATACGGTGTCGAGATTGTGATCTGCAGAGAGGCTCCCAACAGGGAAAATGCGCATTTGGCAGAAGGCTGTGTAGGGGTCAGTGTGATTACTACCGAAATATCAGAGGATCTGATCCGGATCTGGAAAGAGATGGGAGTGAAACACATTTCCACCCGCACAATCGGATATGATCATATTGACCTGGATGCTGCACGTAAGTATGGCATGACCGTCAGCAATGTATCCTATTCAACGGGAAGCGTTGCGGATTATACGGTTATGATTATTTTAATGGCACTTCGGAGAATGAAAACAATTTTACGCCGGGCGGATGGGCAGGATTACTCATTGAAAGGCAGTATTGGGCGAGAGATTGGTGATTTGACAGTGGGAGTTGTAGGTACAGGGAAAATCGGCGAGCATGTCATTCGAAATCTGAGCGGATTTGGATGCAGAATTCTTGCGAGCGATCCCTATGAAAAAGAAAGTGTGCGCAAATATGCGTCTTATGTGAGTAAGGATGAATTGTTTCAGCTGTCAGACGTGATTACATTCCATACCCCTGCGCTTCCTGAGACATACCATATGGTCAATGAAGAAACGTTGAAAGAAATGAAAGATGGGGTGATTCTGGTTAATGCTGCAAGAGGAAGTATTATCGATACAGAAGCACTGATCAAAGCGCTGGAAAGTAAAAAGGTAGGAGCAGCAGCTTTGGACGTGGTGGAAAATGAGCTGGGTATTTTTTACGGGGATTATAAGTATCAGGTGATCGGACACCGCCAGATTTCCATTCTCAAAGATATGCCGAATGTACTTTTTACTCCGCATATGGCATTTTATACAGAACAGGCGGTCAGTGATATGGTAGAACATTCAATAGAAAGTATTGTAGCAGAAGCCAGTGGAGGAGTCAGCAAGAGTCGGGTTATTTGATTATGGGGTCAGACCCCATAAAAAATGTCAGAAATTGAAAAAAACAGTTGACATTTCCCTGCGGGTGTGATAATCTAACAAAGCTGTCAGCGGGACACTGGTAAATGGGACCGGAAAACGAGCCGGACGGCAGAAGAAAAACAAAAAGAAATGGAAAAAAGTTCTTGACAAATCGATGACAGTCTGATACGATAATCAAGTTGCTGCTCGAGAGAAGAGAACGGCATCCGCAGGAGATGTT
>JAQYOA010000050.1 GCA_028727605.1 Lachnospiraceae bacterium | reverse complement strand
ATATGTTAACATACTTTGGATGGCTTTGCTACCGCCTTTTCTGCCTTTCGTATTAAAATATACGAATTGCAGTTCATCTTCGTAGGGCAGTTCAGGGATTTCCACACAACAGTTCTTAATGGTGTACATCATGTAATCGTAGCCGAACGGATCGAAATTTTTGATTGTGATAACGTATAAGTTCGGGATTTTGGAGAAATCCTTTTCCCCTCTCTTCAGGCCCCGACTGTCAATCTTGGCCTGATAGAACCGGTTATGCTTCGGCAGGTTCAGATTTTTCTGTTTATGTGGTTCAAGATCATAAACATTGGTGACTTTCTCACCCCAAAGCTCCTTGATCTCCACATCCATGCGGATCCCCCGCAGTCCGGGAAGAAATGCCGGCAGTGTCCGCTGGCAGACAATACGGAGCTTTCCGATCTCCTTTTGCAGCAATACAGAGAGAACTCTGCGGTAGCACAGCTCCCCGATCTCTTTGTTGGATGCAACCGCATTGTTAAGGTAGTCATCCAGCAGGTCCAGTTCATCAATTGTCTTCATACATCCTCCTTTCGGACGCACAGACAACCGGAAATGAACTGTAAGTCGCCTATGCTCCTGTTCTTTTGTTTGGTTTGCGTATACTTGGCGATATGCCGTGATCTCTTTCCGGAATCGGAAAGGAAATGTGCTCAGAACCTCTGATTAGAGGAGCACCCTGTAACCCAAATTTTAACAGGAACATATTCTCTTTTCAAGCATTTATATTAACCTTTTCCCAAATATATTTATACGATTTTCCTCATCTCTTCTCAACAATCTCAAGCCCAACCGCAATATCAAGCATGCGTTCAAACATCTCAACCTGCAGATACGCCTTTCTCTTATGCCGGTCAATCTTACGTATCATTCCCTCGAGTCCCTGCAGAGGGCCGGCTGTGACTCTGACCTGTTGATTTTCGATTATTCCGACGGAGAGGTCAACGCTCTCGCCGTCACCAAGCAGGTGTCTGATTAACTTTTCTTCCTCATCTGTGACCGGGACAAAAGCCTCCCCTGTTTTCAGAACCTTGGCAAACTGAGGCATCTTTTTCAGGCCAAAAAATATCCCCTCCACCTGTTCTGTTTCCAGAAACAGATAGCCGGGGAAAAGTGCCTTTTCTACTACTGTCCAGCTGCCGTGATATTTCCTGCATTCCTTTTTCTGCGGAATAAAGCATCTGTCATAATATTCTTTTGGTACTATTTTCTCTATTTCAGTTTTGGCCTGCTCCTCTTTTCCCGTCACAGTCCATATTACATACCACATCCCACTACCTCTGACTGTATTTTGGGCGTGCTTCGCCACTCAGCCTCCCCGCCTGATTGTTATCTTTTGTATCATCCAACTTCCCAAATGCGCGCTCAGCGACAATTTGTTCCATCGGAGTCATGTAAAAAACTCCCGACATAAAAAATTTCTATTCCAAACTCTGCTGTTGCAGAAATCCAGTAAGTGCCTATCGTATCAGTACCCAGCCCGTCCATGCAGGATTGCAAGCATTGTCTTCATTGTAAGATACATGTCCAGTCTTGCAGAGCAGTCATGTGCATAATTTACATCCAATTGCATGCGTTCTTCAAAAGAAGTCTCTGCCCTGTCTTCTACCTGCCAATAGCAGGTAAGTCCTTGCGGAACCTGATACCGTGCCTGATAAGTGCTCCCGTATCGCTGCCGCTCCTCTTCATATTCGTATACCGGAAGCGGTCTTGGTCCTACAATGCTCATTTCTCCCCGAAGAATATTTAAAAGCTGTGGCAGTTCATCTATGTTGGACTTTCTGATAAAGTTTCCGACCTTTGTAATCCTTGGATCATCCTTTAATTTGAAGGAAACTTCTTCATTCTGATACTCACGCTTTAATTTCTCATGTATTTTGTCCGCATCCTTCCGCATGCTTCGGAACTTATACATTTTAAATCTCTTCTCATCTTTTCCCACTCGTTCCTGCACAAAAATCACCGGTCCGCCATCTTCCATATAGATCGCCAGCGCCGTAACAAGAAAAACCGGAGACAGAACGACCAGCGCTGCAGTTGACAGAGTAACATCTGCCATTCGCTTAAGGCATCGATATACGGTCTTGTCATCGGAATTCCGTACTTCAGCCTGATTATCCTCCGCTGTCACACAATATTGCTTCCTATCCGCAAACGAATCCATCTTTCTCTTCTACCCACTTTCTCTTTCGTCTCAGTTCTCTCATTCATTATGTGACAAACCCTTATTCTTAATCCCCTATATCCGTCTATCCGTTCTCTTCCCCATACTTCCCATAATACTGTCCATAGTATTTCCCGTAGTAGTGTCCGTAATTTCCGTAATATCCCTTGGATGACAGATCCACTTTATTCAGGATGACACCAAGGATACGGCAATCTGTCTTCTCCAACTGTTCCTTTACCCGCTGCGCGAACTTATAGCTGATCGTGTTGCTCTCTATGACGAGCGCCATACCGTCGCATACCTTAGCTGCCACTGCACTGTCAATGACGCTGCCCAGTGGCGGTGTATCCACGATAATATAATCAAAAGCCTGTCTGAGCTTTTCGATCAGATCGTGAAATCGCTTACTTCCCAGTAATTCACTGGGATTTGGCGGTACCGGTCCCGCAAACATGATGAACATATTTGGGGATTCTGTTGTGCAGATACTCTCCTGCATATCTGCCTGTCCCACCAGATAATGCGTCAGACCAACCTTAACATTGCCTGCCCGGTATCGGCCCACCAGCACCGACTTGCGCAGATCGGCATCGATCAGGATCACCTTTTTGCCTGCCTCCGCAAAAGCATAGGCGAGATTCATCGCAATACTGGATTTTCCCTCATTGGGCGTACAGCTTGTAATACCGATCACCCTGTGCTCAGAACCGCACAGTTCAATGTTAGTGCGCAGAGTTTTGTATGCTTCGCGGCTGCGATAATCCAGTTTTCCTATCTGCTTCATTTTTACTGCCTGCATATCTCACTCTCCCGCTGCCTGCTGTTCAGGCACGTCTTCCTTTTTGCTATTCTTCACCGGCTGCTTTTTTTCTACAACTGGTTTCTCCGGAGCCTTCTTACCTTTTTTCTTCTTCGGTGCGTCTTTGGTCTCCGCCAGAGGGATCAAAGCCAGCGTGCTGAGTTGTAGATACTTCTCCACATCCTCTGAAGTCTTGATCGTATCATCCATCAGATAGCGGATCAGAACGATGGCACATACCAGAAGGACCCCCAGCAGTCCACCGATCAAGGTCCACTGCAACACATGCGGCTTCGCCTTTTCCTCCGGATAATTCGCAGGCTCCACCACATTGACTGCCTTGATATCCATCACATTTGTAATATGCAGGGAAGCCGCCTCCCGGATAGCATCGGCAATCCTCATGGCAATGACCGGATCCGTATCCTCCACACTGATCGCCAGGATTCGGGTATCCGTCGGCGTTGTGATATCAAGCTTCCTCACGAGTTCCTCATAAGTCAGCGAAAGATCAAGGCTTTTGATCACATCCTCCAGAACGACTCTGCTTTTGACCAGCTCCGCATAATCCTTTGTCAGCTGTGTTCCGATCTGTACATCACTATAAGTGACAGCTGCATTTTCCTGCTTATTCAGAATATAGATCTTGGTTGTGGACTCATAGATTGGCGGAAGCACAAACTCTGATATCAGAAATGCTCCTGCTGCGAACAGAATTCCTGCCAAAATGATCCATACCGCTTTTCGAATGAGGATATGCAGGATCTCTCCCAGATCAATCTCTATCACATCCTCTGCCTGTCTGCTGTTTTCCATCTCTTTTCTCCCGTACTTTTTGAGAACTCATCTATCTGTATCTCCCATGATCTGCATCGCATTCCAATAGGAGATTCTCTCTATGTAATCTGTGTCATATTTCCGATATAACCGGTTCATACACGCCTTGACATCCGGTGTCCGCTTTCTGCTGTCATGCGCATCGCTGCCCAGATAATCGATCTGTTTGCGCGTTAAAAGGCAGTGCGTAAAATGCTTTACCGCATATCCCATCCTGCCCTCAATACTTGCTATATTAATCTGTATCTCTCCCCCTAAGCTTCGCAGCTCCTCGACTGCATCCTTATGCCTCAGCATACAGTCATATCGCTCTGCATGCGCCACGATCGGAATGTATCCCATACTGACCAGATGATTTACGGCATTTCTGATCCTCGTAAAACTGTCTGACGGCATAAATTCTATCAAAACATATTCTGTATCATTCAGTGTACAGATTTCATTTCTCTCTAACCTGTCTGCAATCTCCTGAAAATAAAAAATCTCATTTCCCGGAAACAAAGAAATGGAAATAC
>JAQYOA010000049.1 GCA_028727605.1 Lachnospiraceae bacterium | reverse complement strand
TTTTCATTTCAACCTCCCTCAGCAGCCACACTTTCTCTCTAAACAACAAAACGTGCCTGAAAATAATCCGTTTTCAGACACGCCTTGCTGCATACAGTACATTTTTTACTTGAAAAGTCTGCTTTTTTATTCTTTCTCACCTTCAGACTCTGCTGCCGGCTCTTTCTTTTCCCGTACTTTTGCAATACTTGCAACCTTGATGTTATCTGCTACATCCATCACCTTTACGCCGGAGGTCACCCTTCCCAAAATGGAGATGCCGGAACAAGGAATCCGGATAATGATTCCCTCTGTCGTAATAAGCATTACTTCATTTTCTTCATTGACAGCCTTTACTCCAACCAGATTTCCGGTTTTTTCTGTAATTTTATAGCATTTTACTCCCTTTCCACCGCGGAGCTGTACAGAAAATTCACCGATTGACGTGCGTTTGCCCATACCATTTTCCGTTACGATTAGCAGATAATCTCCCTGCGTATTCATCTGCATGCCAACCACTTCATCCTGGTCAAGAAGGTTAATTCCCCTGACTCCCATGGATACGCGTCCGGTAATGCGTACATCTGTTTCTTTAAATCGAATACACTGACCGAATTTCGTAACCAGAAGAATATCTTTGCTGTTATCGGTAGATTTCACCTCAATCAACTCATCGTCATCCCGAAGAGTAATTGCTGCAAGACCCGTCTTTCTGACATTTTCATATTCCTGAATCGGAGTACGTTTCACAATACCCTTTTTCGTAGCCATAAAGAGATAATTGCCCTTTTCATATTTACGCATGGCAATTACAGATGTTATTTTCTCTCCCGGCTGCAGTGAAAGCAGATTGATAATGGCTGTTCCTCTGGCGGTTCTCGATGCCTCCGGAATCTCATAAGCTTTCAGGCGATAAACCTTTCCTGTATTGGTAAAGAACATCAGATAATGATGGGTTGTTGTCATTAACAATTCTTCAATATAGTCATCCTCTATCGTCTGCATTCCTTTGATTCCCTTTCCTCCGCGATTCTGGCTTCGGAAATTGTCTACTGTCATACGTTTAATATAACCAAGTCTGGTCATCGTAATAACCGTATTTTCCTGCGGAATCAAATCTTCTGTGGAAAGATCAAAGGCATCAAAACCGATGGAAGTTCTTCTCTCGTCTCCGTATTTGTCCGAAATTTCGAGAATTTCCCTGCGAATAACGCGAAGTAATTCTTTCCGGTCCGAAAGAATCAGCTGCAGTCTTTGAATTTTCTCCATCAGTTCCCTGTACTCATTCTCCAGTTTTTCTCTTTCCAGACCTGTCAGAGCACGCAGACGCATATCAACAATCGCCTGTGCCTGAGGATCGGTCAGTTCAAACCGTTCCATCAATTTTTGTTTTGCCTCAGCAGTATTTGCAGATGCACGAATGATGCGGATCACCTCATCGATATGATCCAGGGCCTTTAAGAGTCCTTCCAAAATATGAGATCTCTCTTTCGCCTTATTCAGATCATACTTTGTTCTTCTGGTGACCACTTCCTCCTGGTGCTGCAGATAATAGTACAGCATTTCCAGAAGATTCATGACTTTCGGCTGATTTTTTACCAGCGCCAGCATGATCACACCAAAAGTATCCTGCATCTGTGTATGTTTATATAACTGATTCAGTATTACATTTGCATTTGCATCCCGGCGCAGTTCGATACAGATCCGCATACCTTCCCGGTTGGAGTGATCACCGATATTGGTAATTCCGTCAATTTTTTTCTCTCTTACAAGGGATGCAATATTTTCGATCAACCGGGCTTTATTTACCATATAGGGGAGTTCTGTGACAATAATCTCACTCTTTCCATTTGGCAGAGTCTCGATATTTGTCACTGCACGCACACGTATTTTTCCGCGTCCGGTGCGGTATGCTTCCTCAATTCCTCTTGTTCCCAGGATCTGCGCCCCTGTGGGAAAATCCGGTCCTTTGATGATCTGGAGAATTTCATCCAGCTCCGTATCCCGGTCTTCCTCTATGACATTGTCAATGATTTTTACAATTGCCTGAACCACTTCACGAAGATTGTGAGGCGGAATATTTGTGGCCATACCTACAGCAATACCGGATGTTCCATTCACCAGAAGATTCGGATAACGGGACGGCATGACAGTAGGTTCTTTCTCTGTCTCATCAAAGTTCGGCACAAAATCTACTGTATCCTTGTTGATATCCGCCAGCATTTCCATCGAAATTTTGCTGAGACGCGCCTCTGTATATCGCATGGCAGCCGCACCGTCTCCATCTACAGATCCAAAATTTCCGTGGCCGTCTACCATAGGATAACGAGTCGCCCAATCCTGGGCCATATTCACCAGCGCACCATAAATAGAGCTGTCACCGTGAGGATGATATTTACCCATGGTATCACCGACAATACGTGCACACTTACGGTGAGGTTTGTCCGGTGTATTATTCAATTCACTCATCGAATACAGGATTCTTCTCTGTACCGGCTTCAGACCGTCTCTTACATCGGGAAGTGCACGGGAAGCAATGACACTCATGGCATAATCGATGTAGGAATCCTCCATCGTCTCTTTCAGATCGACTTCGTGAATTTTGTCAAAAATATTATCTTCCATTTTTTCCTCCAGCTTTTATGTGACATTCCGGCAAATCAGATATCCAGATTCTTTACATACTTTGCCTTCCGCTCGATGAACTCACGGCGTGGCTCTACCTTATCCCCCATAAGCGTGTTGAAGGTAAGATCAATCTCTGAAGAATACTCTTCATCGAATACAACCCGGCGCAGTACGCGGCGCTCCGGATCCATGGTAGTTTCCCAGAGCTGGTCCGCATCCATCTCTCCAAGTCCTTTATAACGCTGAATCTTATTATCTCCCCGGCCAATCTCATCAAGAATCCGGTTCATCTCCATATCATCGTATGCATACCAGACTTTCTTGTTCTTCTCAATCTTATACAGCGGCGGCTGTGCCAGATAGACATGTCCCTGTTTGATTAATTCCGGCATAAACCGGTATAAAAAGGTCAGCATCAGGGTATCAATATGAGCACCATCCACATCGGCATCGGTCATAATGATAATTTTGTCATAGCGAAGCTTGGAAATATCAAAATCATCATGAATTCCTGTACCAAATGCAGTAATCATCGCTTTGATCTCCGCATTTGCATAAATTTTATCCAGACGTGCCTTCTCCACATTCAGGATTTTTCCGCGAAGCGGAAGAATCGCCTGCGTTGCACGGCTTCTGGCAGATTTTGCGGAACCGCCTGCGGAATCTCCCTCAACAAGGAAAATTTCACAGTTCTTCGGATCCTTATCTGTACAGTCTGCCAGTTTTCCCGGCAGAGACATTCCATCCAGTGCAGACTTTCTTCTTGTCAGATCTCTGGCTTTTCTCGCTGCCTCTCTGGCTCTCTGGGACAAAATAGATTTTTCTACAATCGTCTTTGCAACCATGGGATTCTGTTCCAGAAACAGTTCCAGCTGAGTGCTGACAATATTGTCTACCGCTCCCCGTGCCTCACTGTTGCCAAGTTTTTGTTTGGTTTGTCCCTCAAACTGAGGTTCCTCAATCTTAATGCTGACAATGGCCGTCATTCCCTCCCGGATATCCTCTCCGGTCAGATTCGGCTCACTATCTTTTAACATCTTGTTTTTTCTTGCATATTCATTAAAGGTTTTGGTCAATGCATTTCGAAATCCCACAATGTGAGTTCCGCCTTCCGGCGTAGTAATGTTATTGACAAAACCGTACGTATTCTCCTGATAGGAATCATTGTGCTGCATGGCAACTTCCACCAGCACTCCATCCTTTTCTCCTTCACAGTAAATAATATTCGGGTACAGTTCCGTTTTGCTCTTGTTCAGATACTGTACAAACTCTTTAATACCGCCTTCATAGTGAAATGTTTTTTCAATGACCGGATCCGTTCTTTTGTCCTTCAGCACAATTCGAAGCCCTCTGGTCAAGAAGGCAATCTCCCGAATCCTTGTCTGAAGCGTATCGTAATCAAAAACAGTCTCCTCAAAAATGGTATCATCCGGCAGGAAGGAAACCTCGGTACCTGTCTTTTGGGGATCGCATTCTCCAATCACTTTCAGTTTATCAATCGTTTTGCCCCGCTCATAGCGCTGACGGTAAATCTTTCCTCCCGAATAGACAGTAACCTCCAGCCAGTTGGAAAGGGCATTAACTACCGATGCACCTACCCCGTGAAGGCCTCCGGATACTTTATATCCTCCTCCGCCAAATTTTCCTCCGGCATGAAGTACCGTAAATACAACTTCTACAGCCGGAAGTCCTGCTTTATGATTAATACCGACCGGAATACCCCGGCCGTCATCAACTACGGTAATAGAATTGTCTTCATTGATGGAAACATCGATATTCTTACAAAATCCGGCCAGTGCTTCGTCTACAGCATTATCAACAATCTCATAAACCAGATGGTGAAGTCCCCGCGCCGATGTGCTTCCGATGTACATACCCGGACGTTTTCTTACGGCTTCCAGACCTTCCAGAATCTGAATCTGATCCGCACCATATTCTGTGTTTTCCATGTTTTCTATGCTCATTTGGATTCCTCCTGTTTGTTTTGAACCACCGTTCCCTCTGCTACACGAAAAACTTTGTTGACCTCAAACTGATTCTCAACAAATTCGTCCAGCCCGGTACAGGTAATCAGTGTCTGTATGTTATGAATACTCTGCAGAAGATAATTCTGACGGCTGCTGTCAAGTTCTGAGAGAACATCATCCAATAATAAAACCGGCGTATCATGAATTTCCTCCTGCACCAGTTGGATCTCAGCCAGTTTGCAGGAAAGGGCTGCGGTTCGCTGTTGTCCCTGCGAACCGAATTTCCGGATATCAATTCCATTCACTTTTACGCAGAAATCATCTCTGTGAGGCCCCACACCGGACTGTCCGAAGCGCAGATCCCGCTCTCTTCCCTTTGACAGCTCTGATGCAAAGTCCTCCTCTCTCACATTGGGTTCATAGATCAGCTCAATTTCTTCTTTTCCCCCTGTCAGATTCTGGTGAATCCCTCTGAGGATCTGATTGAGCTGCCTGATAAACTCCTCTCTTCTGGAAATAATACTCTTTCCGTAGCGCTCCATCTGGATATCCCAGATATCCAGTGTATCCGCCATTTTTCCGGAAAAAGAAATTTCCTTGAGCAGTTTGTTTCTCTGTGCTACCACTTTATTGTAATTTGCCAGTTCCATCATATACATCCTGGACAACTGGCAAATCTCACCATCCAGAAAACGCCGACGCTCAGAAGGTCCGTTTTTGATAATATTCAGATCCTCCGGCGAAAAAAATACAATATTTACAATTCCAAAAAGTTCGGATGCCTTTCGGATGGGAATTCCGTCAATTGCAATTCCCTTCGGCCTGTTTTTTTTCAGATGCATATCAATCCTGTGGGTTACTCCCTGTTTATATACCGTCATTCGGATATGGGATTCCTCACGTTCAAACTGAATCACTTCCCGGTCTTTGCTCCCCCTGTGGGATTTCGTTGTACTGCAAAGATACAGCGCCTCAAGGATATTTGTTTTTCCCTGGGCGTTGTCTCCATAAAAAATATTTATACCGGAATCTATATTTATGCATAATTGTTCATAATTGCGATAATTCTTCAGTTCTAAAGATTTAATATACATAGCCGGACATCCATCTAATCCTTTTAATCTTCGATCTTAATCTCATTGCCATCGTAACTTACCAAATCTCCGGCATAGAGTTTGCGTCCCCGGCGGGTATCCACCTCTCCGTTGACTTTCACCTGGCCATCCTGGATCACAAGTTTCGCTTCCGCTCCGTCGCCCACCAGATTGGCAGCTTTGAGTGCCTGTCCCAGTTTGATATATTCTTCCCTTAAATGTATGATTTCCATTTTTTGCCTCCGTCAAACGATCAATTTGATCTTTTTATCTCATCGAACTAAAGTTAACCGGAAGAATCAGATAAACATAACTTTCTTCTTCATTTCTGATAAAGCAGGGTGCCTTTGGGTTGACAAGATAAATGGAAATTTCCTCATCATCGATTACTTTCAAAGCATCGATCAGAAATCTCGGATTAAATCCAATCATCAGATCCTTTCCCTCTTTGCGGATATCGATGCTTTCATTCATAGAACCGAGCGCTGAATTGATCTGAAGCTCCATCTGCTCATCATTAATATCAATAATAATCGGTTTTTTATCGCCTTCACGTACAAGAAGTGTGGCACGATCAATACATTCCAGAAACTCTTTTTTATTAATCTGCACTTTCGTTTCGTAATCACCCGAAAGCATCTGGTCAATTCGGAAATATTCCCCGTCAATCAATCGGGAAACAACCTTTGTATCATCGAACAAAAACATGATATGGTTATCTGAAAAATAAATGGCAACTTCATCATCCACTTCTCCGGAAAGAATTTTGCTGATTTCATTCAGCGTTTTTCCGGGAACCACCACTTTACGATCCTGATAGGATTCTTTCAGGACAATCTTACGAATTGCAATCCTGTGTCCATCCAGAGAAACGACACGTAATGTGTCGTTTTTAATTTCAAAGAGCTCCCCTGTCATAAGTTTATTGTTTTCATTGGCAGCAATGGAGAAAATGGTCTGACGTATAATTTCCTTCAAGGTAAACTGGGAAATTGTCACACAATCTGAGGTTTCAATCACTGGTAAGTAGGAAAAATCCTCACCAGACTTACCCGGAATACTGAATTTTGCTTTGCCGCAGCTGATTGTTGTCAGATAATTTTCATCTGTTGACAATGTTACCTGACTATCTGGTAATTTTCTTACAATTTCAGAAAAGATTTTCGCATCAAGAGCAATCGTACCTCTTTCAAGAATCATACCATTTACGATTGTTTCAATACCAAGCTCCATATCATTGGAGGTAAATTTAATCTGGTTGGAAGATGCATCAATCAGAATACATTCCAGAATCGGCATGGTTGTTTTATTGGGAACAGCTTTCATGACGATACTGACACTTTTCATAAGATCTGCTTTTTCGAAAATAAGTTTCATGATTGTGGATAATTCTCCTTTCCCCAGTGTTGGGTGAGTATGCTTATAAATAATAAAAAGAATAAAAAATTCGTCGTAGTCGTCGTAGTGGATGTGAATTTGTGTAAATCCGTGTTCAGGTCTGATAAATACTGGAAAAATGAACCTGTATAACTCTGTGAAAAGTGAAAAGAAAACCTGTGTATGAAATGTTGATAACTTATCCCTATTATTTTATACACAGTTCATCCACAACTCATCCACATAAAGTTTGTGTATAACAAAAAGTCTTATTTCTGAGGGTTAATCTTCTTCTTTAAGACATCTATGGTGTTTTGAACGCTGGTTTTTGCGTTCATTTCCTTTTCGATTTTCTCGATTCCATGCATAACAGTGGTGTGATCACGGTCTCCCATGATTTTTCCGATTGCGGTTAAGGGAGAATCGAGCATTTCCCGGCAAAGATACATGGCAATCTGCCTGGGGAATACGATTTTGCTGTTGCGTTTGCTTCCTATAATATCAGAAGCTGTGATGTCAAAATGTTCAGCAACTGTATCGATGATAAACTGAGGGGTGATTACTTTTTTCTCATTGGGAGAGATGATATCACGCAGTACCTGTTCGGCCAGTTCAAGATTGATTTCTCTCTTTTCAAGATTTGCATATGCAATAATTTTATTTAATGCACCTTCCAGTTCACGGATGTTGGATTTGATATTGGCTGCAATATATTCGATGACATCATCGCCTACTTCGTAACCGTCCAGTTCCTGTTTTTTTCTGAGAATTGCAATTCGTGTCTCATAATCGGGACTCTGGATGTCGGCAAGGAGTCCCCATTCAAAACGGGACCGGATTCGATCTTCCAGGATATCCATATCTTTCGGCGGCCGGTCAGAAGACAGAATAATCTGTTTGTTTGCAGCATGCAGAGTATTAAAGGTATGGAAAAATTCTTCCTGGGTAGATTCTTTTCCTATAATAAACTGAACATCATCGATGAGAAGTACATCAATGTTGCGGTATTTCTCACGGAATTTGGTCATTGCGGTGTTATTGCTGTTACGGATTGCCTCGATGACTTCATTTGTAAACTCTTCACTGGTAACGTATAGGATCCGGGAAAGCGGATTCTTTTCCAGAATAAAATGTGCAATGGAATGCATCAGGTGCGTTTTGCCAAGTCCGACACCTCCATATAAAAACAGAGGATTGTAGATTTCACCTGGAGATTCTGCTACGGCAAGAGAAGCAGCATGGGCAAATTTGTTATTGCTTCCAACTACAAAGGTATCAAAAGTATACTTTGGGTTTAAGTTTGGAGCATATGGATTCTTCTGCAATGAGGCAGTTGATTTTTCATTTTTTACTTCTTCGGGGAGGACAAAGCGGATATCGTAATTAATACCGGTCACTTCCGCGATGGCTACCTTAATTGGAAGCGTATATTTTTTGCTGACATAATCAAGCCCCATCTTTTCTGATGAGACCAGTATGGTAATAAGATTATCTTCAACACTGTGGATTGTCAGCGGTTCAATCCATGTGGTGAAGGAAATTTCGGACAATTCGTGTTCGTCCCGCACTCGCTGCAGTATTTCTTTCCATTTATCTCTTACGATTTCCATGCTATCACTGTCTCCGATTCTATCAAACTGTGGAAAAGAATGCCATAAGCTGAATTTAGAGCTCATGACCCCACTATTACTTCTATATGATATAATAAAACCGGATTTTATTCAACCCAAAAATGTGGATAAATATTTTTTGTCCACAGAATGGGGAAATCGAAAAAAGGTTAAAAATCTGTGTAAAAAAATGTGGAAAATAGGGTATAACCTGTTGAAAAACAGGTGGAAAAGGTAAAAATGAGGAAAGATGTGTAAAGCTTTCTGAAATTCATACACAATATACAGTCCCAGAAATACTGGAAAAATGGAGGAAAAACACATCCTTTGCACAGAAAAACGAAAAGTTATCCACAAGTTATCCACAAATTGTGGATAATGTAGTTAATCATCACAAGATATCGTGTGGAAAGAAAAAAACAGAATGTGTGTTTGTCCGCGTGTGGCGGACGGTGTGGATAAAATGTGGAAACGTAAAAATTGTCATCTGATTTTGCATCTGGCTTTTGGTTCGAGGGGAATTTGAAAAACCGCCGGAAAATATGGGAAAATGATAAGATTTTACTTGACGAATAGGGGTTTTATGAATATAATTGAAATGATGTTTTCTGACATACACGTGCTTAAATACTGCCCATTCGGCAGATACTTGGATATAAAGGAGGTGCCTTATATTATGAAGATGACATTTCAGCCAAAGAAGAGATCCAGAGCAAAAGTTCACGGATTCAGAGCAAGAATGAGTACCAAAGGTGGAAGAAAAGTTTTAGCTGCCAGAAGATTAAAAGGAAGAAAAAAATTATCAGCATAAAACGAAAGGCCGCATAGCTTTATGTGGTCTTTTCTTCTATATAAAAGGAACAACAACAATTTATGAAATATTCGGAAAGCTTGAAGAAAAACAGAGATTTTCAGTTGGTCTACAAACAGGGAACATCCTATGCAAATAAATTTCTGGTCATGTATGTAAAAGAGAATCAGCTGGAGAGGAACCGGATTGGGATATCTGTAAGCAAAAAGGTGGGAAACAGTGTTGTGCGTCATCATCTTACGCGACTGATCCGGGAGAGTTATCGTCTGCACGAAGAAGAATTTCAAAGTGGGATGGATGTAGTTGTGATTGCAAGAGTGAATGCTAAGAATTGTACTTATTTCGAGATAGAGGGAGCACTTTTGCATCTGGGAAGACTGCATCATGTGATGAAGGAAAAAAAGCAGGATGAAGACAGTATTGATTAATATGATTCGGTTTTATCAAAAATATCTGTCACCGCTGAAGAGAACGAGGTGTCCTTATATCCCCACCTGTTCTCAGTATGGACTGGAGGCAATCCAGAAGTACGGTGCTTTGAAAGGAAGTCTGCTGGCAGCCTGGAGAATATTGAGGTGTAACCCGTTTTCACACGGTGGTTACGACCCGGTGCCGTAGACGCATAAGGAGGAGAATACGTTTTGGATATCGTACTGAGTAAATCAACCTGGCCGATTATCAAATATGTGTGTCAGCTTCTTGGCTGGTTGATTAATGGAATTTATGTGATGCTGGAATGGGTTGGCATTCCCAATATCGGTATTGCGATTATTTTGTTTACGCTTGTGATTTATCTTATTCTGACACCGATTCAGATTAAGCAGCAGAAGTTTTCCAAGATGATGAATGTCATGCAGCCGGAAATTATGAGAATTCAGAAGAAGTATGAAAAGAAAAAAGATCAGAATTCTCAGCTGAAACAGTCGGAAGAGATGTCGGCAGTTTATCAGAAATACGGCGTTTCGCCGACAGGAAGCTGTCTGCCCCTGTTTGTACAGATGCCGATTCTTTTTGCGCTGTATCAGGTTATTTACCATATTCCCGGATACATCAGCAGTGTGCGCAATGTATTTGAGGGACTTGTTCAGCAGATTATGAATGTTTCCGGTTATTCAGAGCTGTTAACACAGTTTATCTCGGATAACCGTGTAACTATGTATACAAAGATCAGTGAAACATTAACTGAGAATAATATTTTTGATATGTTGTATGTGCTGAAACCGTCACAGTGGGAGCAGCTGGCGAATATTTCAGAGTTCTCCGGAATTACGGATGTAATTGCGAAGACCGCTGCGGATTCCACGCATATCAACATGTTCCTTGGTGTCAATATTACGCAGTCTCCAATGGATGTTCTGCAGGAGGGTATTGCGAGTGGTTCCGTGCTTCTGATTATTGGTGCGATTCTGGTGCCGGTACTGGCATGGTTTACCCAGTGGCTGAACTATAAACTGATGCCGACGGCAGAGACCCCATCAAACAATAAGAATAAGAGTGCAGGCGGCATGGAAAATTCCATGAAAACCATGAATACGCTGATGCCGATTATGTCTGCATTTTTCTGTCTTTCTTTTTCCATTGGTATTGGTATTTACTGGATTGCCGGTGCCGTGATTCGAAGCGTGCAGCAGATAATCATTAACCGTCAGATGGCCAAACTGGATCTGGATGAGCTGGTTCAGAAAAATCAGGAAAAAATGGCCAAAAAGAGAGAAAAAGCTGGTCTTCCTCCCCAGAAGATCACACAGCAGGCAACTCAGAGTGTAAGAAACATTCCTGTTCAGGAACCGGTTGTCAGAGAGCGGACGGAAGAAGAGAAGGCAGCTGCAAGAAAAGAAGCGACAGATTATTACAATGATAATCAGGAATATCGTCCTGGAAGTATCGCTTCAAAAGCCAACATGGTGAAAAAATTTGATGAGAAGAACACAAAAAAGAAGAAATAGGGGGTAGATCTTATGGAGTTTATCGAAGTATCCGCAAAAACCGTGGACGATGCAATTACGAAAGCCTGCATTGAGCTTCAGGCTTCCAGCGATAAACTGGAGATTCAGATCATCAGTGAAGGAAGTTCCGGATTTTTCGGAATCGGAAGCAAACCGGCTGTCATTCGTGTTGCAGTAAAACCGGAAGTTGAGGCTGAGCCTGTAACCGCAGAAAAAGAACTGGAGAAAAAACCGGAAAGACCGGAGAAAAAGCCGGTACGTCAGGAATCTGTCAAAAAAGAGGCACCGAAAAAAGAAATGCCGAAAAAAGAACAGATGAAAAAAGACCCGGTGAAAAAAGAAGTTTCGAAAAATCAGGCTGAAACTTCCAAAAAGCAGGAAGTAAAAGAAGAAGTTCCTGTCCGGACCGAAGAAGAAATTACCCGGATGAAAGCTGCTGCAGAAGAGTTTTTGAGCGGTGTATTTAAAGCAATGGAACTTCCGGTTGAAATTCAGATGAATTACAATACACAGAGCGGAAGTCTGGATATTGATTTTGCCGGAGAAGATATGGGTATTCTGATCGGCAAGAGAGGACAGACTCTGGATTCTCTTCAGTATCTGACATCTCTGGTTGTAAATAAGGATCAGAAAGAGTATGTCCGTGTGAAGCTTGACACGGAGAATTACCGGAAACGCAGAAAAGAAACACTGGAGAATCTGGCCAGAAATATTGCTTATAAAGTAAAGAAGACCAGAAGACCGGTATCTCTTGAACCGATGAATCCTTATGAGAGAAGAATTATTCACTCTGCTCTTCAGGGAAATAAATTTGTAGAAACTTACAGTGAAGGAAATGAGCCCTATCGTCATGTTGTGGTAGCTCCGAAACGGTAAGAACAGGGATGGAAACACAAAAAATCATCCGAGGATGATGGCTGATAAAATGGCGGTACCGGAACAAAACAGGTACCGCCATTTTTGAAAAAAGCAAAACGGAACGAAAACGAGGAGAGAGTCTTATGAATGCGGGATTGCTGATGGATGATACAATTGCAGCGGTGTCGACAGCGATGGCACCTTCGGGAATCGGTATTGTGAGGGTGAGCGGAAAAGAGGCCCGTACGATCACAGACCGGATCTTTCGGGCAAAAAAGGAAGGAAAGCGCCTGGCAGAAGTCAAATCTCATACAATTCATTATGGATGGATTGTTGATCAGGAGGAAATCATTGATGAGGTTCTGGTCATGGTTATGAAAGGGCCGCGCACTTATACAGGAGAAGATACCGTGGAAATCGATTGCCACGGCGGAGTTCTGGCGGTTCAGAAGGTATTGGAAGCTGTACTGAAGGCCGGTGCAAGAGCTGCACAGCCGGGAGAATTTTCCAAACGGGCATTTTTAAACGGGAGAATCGATTTGTCTCAGGCGGAGGCTGTGATGGATGTCATCTCAGCTAAGAACACATATGCGCTGAAAAGTTCTGAGAGCCAGCTTCGTGGTACATTGAAAAAAGCCATCAGGGAAATCCGGGAAGCGATTCTGTATGAGATTGCCTTTATTGAGTCGGCGCTGGATGATCCGGAACACATCAGCCTTTCGGGTTATCCACAGAAATTGGAACAGGTGGTAAAAGAACAGAAAGCCAAAGTAAATCAGCTGCTTTTGTCTGCCGATGAGGGGAAGATGATTCAGGAAGGAATCAAGACGGTAATTTTAGGAAAACCAAATGCCGGAAAATCCTCTCTTTTAAACCTCCTTGTGGGAGAAGAAAAAGCGATTGTTACAGATATTGCCGGGACAACCAGAGATGTTCTGGAAGAACATCTGATTTTAAAAGGAATTTCCCTTCGGATTCTGGATACGGCAGGAATTCGAAATACCACTGACACCGTGGAAAAAATCGGAGTTGACCGGGCAATAGAGCACGCGAAGGATGCAGATTTGATTTTGTATGTAGTGGATGTTTCCGTGCCGCTGGATGAAAATGATCAGAAGATTATCGAACTGATTCAAAGAAAAAATGCCATTGTGCTGATGAATAAATCCGATCTTGCGGCAGTGATTGACAGAGAGAAAATGGAGCAGCTTGTGAAGGCACCGATTCTTTCGGTTTCGGCAAGAGAGGAAACAGGAATCGATTTGCTGGAAGAGACGATCCGGAAACTGTTTTTCCGGGGGGATATTTCTTTCAATGATGAGATCTATATTACCAACGCAAGGCATAAACAGGCTCTGTTGGGGGCGAAAATGAGTCTTGAACAGGTGGAAAACAGTATTGCCATGGGAATGCCGGAAGATTTCTTCTCCATTGATCTGATGAGCGCATATGAGCAGCTGGGTGAGATTATCGGAGAATCGATCGGAGAAGATCTGGTGAATGAGATTTTCAGCAAGTTCTGTACTGGAAAATAAACGGAGGATATTATGGGAGTATTGGAAGAATACGTAGATATTGTTGTTATCGGTGCCGGTCACGCAGGGTGCGAGGCAGCACTTGCCGCAGCACGTCTTGGACTGGAAACGATTATTTTTACCGTAAGTGTGGACAGTATTGCCATGATGCCCTGCAACCCCAATATCGGAGGTACTTCGAAAGGGCATCTCGTGAGGGAAATCGATGCGCTCGGCGGAGAGATGGGAAAAAACATCGACAAAACCTTTATACAGTCGAAGATGCTGAATCAGTCCAAAGGACCGGCGGTTCATTCTCTTCGGGCGCAGGCGGACAAGAGAGCATACAGCCAGTCGATGAGAGAGGTTCTGGAAAATACAGAGCACCTGACAATCCGTCAGGCAGAGGTGGCCGAAATCTGTGTGGAAAACGGCATTCTGACCGGTGTAAAGACTGTTTCCGGCGCCATTTACCACTGCAAGGCAGCTGTGCTGTGTACCGGTGTCTACCTGAATGCAAGATGTATCTACGGTGATGTGAGCACCTATACGGGACCAAACGGACTGCAGGCAGCGACTCATCTGACGGATTCCTTGAAGGCCAATGGGATAGAAATGGTTCGTTTCAAAACGGGAACTCCGGCGAGAGTAGATAAAAGAAGCATTGATTTTTCGAAGATGGAAGAGCAGTTGGGAGATGAGCGTGTGGTGCCGTTTTCCTTTTCCACGGATCCGGAGAGTGTACAGATTCCGCAGGAATCCTGCTGGCTGACGTATACCAATGAGGAAACACATCAGATTATTCGTCAGAATCTGGACCGGTCCCCGCTCTATTCCGGTATGATTGAGGGAACCGGGCCGAGATACTGTCCGTCCATCGAAGATAAAGTGGTCAAATTCGCGGATAAAAATCGTCATCAGGTGTTTTTGGAGCCGGAAGGACGTTATACCAATGAAATGTATGTAGGCGGTATGTCCAGTTCTCTTCCGGAGGATGTTCAGATTGCAATGTACCATACGGTTCCGGGGCTGGAGCATGCGAAAATCGTGCGGAATGCCTATGCAATTGAGTACGACTGCATTAATCCGAGACAGCTGCTGCCGTCACTGGAGTTTAAAGCAATCCGGGGACTTTTCTCCGGAGGACAGTTTAACGGAAGTTCCGGATACGAGGAGGCTGCTGCTCAGGGTCTGATTGCCGGTATTAATGCCTCGATGAAAGTAAAAGGCCGGGAAATGCTGGTTCTGGACCGCTCAGAGTCCTATATCGGTGTGCTGATTGATGATCTGGTGACAAAGGAAAATCACGAACCGTATCGGATGATGACCAGCCGGGCGGAATACCGTTTGCTGCTTCGTCAGGACAATGCGGATCTTCGTCTCCGGAAATACGGTTATCAGGCAGGTCTGATTTCAGAGGAACAGTATGATGCGCTGCTCTTAAAGGAAAAACAGATCAAAGAAGAAATCGAGAGAGTGGAACATACGTATGTGGGAACAACGTCCGGGATTAACGAAGTGTTGGAAAAGCTGCATTCCACACCGCTTCAGGGAGGAAGCTCTCTGGGAGATCTGATCCGGAGACCGGAACTCAACTATCAGCTTTTGGAAGAAGTCGATTCGAACCGGCCGCAGCTGCCGGAGGATGTCAGGGAGCAGGTAAATATCAATATTAAGTACGATGGCTATATTAAAAGACAGATGAAACAGGTGGAACAGTTTAAGAAGATGGAGGAAAAGAAAATTCCCGAAAATATTGATTATGATGCGATTCAGAGTCTTCGGATTGAAGCAAAGCAAAAGCTGAATCTGTATCGTCCGATCAATATCGGTCAGGCTTCCAGAATTTCGGGCGTTTCACCGGCAGATATTTCTGTACTGTTGGTTTATCTGGGACATTAATGGATAGAAAGGATCGAAAGAAGAGAACATGAGCGATTACAATCTGGAAGGGTTTCAGAACGGCCTTTGGGAACTTCATGTTGAACTGTCAGAAGAGCAGATAAAGCAGTTTCTCCAATATTATGAATTGCTGGTGGAATGGAATTCCTTTATGAATCTGACGGCAATTACAGAGTTTGATCAGGTAATAACAAAACATTTTCTGGACAGTCTTTCTGTGGTAAAGGTCTGTGAAATGGATCAGATCGGAAAGGTTCTGGATGTGGGAACAGGTGCCGGCTTCCCTGGTATTCCGCTGAAAATTGCGTTTCCGGAGCTGGAGATTGTACTTTTGGATTCCCTGAATAAGAGAGTAAAATTTTTAGATGAAGTGATTCAGCGTTTGGGCCTGAAAGGAATCCGGGCGGTTCATGGAAGGGCGGAGGAATTCGTGCGCACAGAGGGGGCAAGAGAAGGATTTGATCTGGTGGTATCCCGTGCAGTGGCAAATTTAAGTTCCCTTTCGGAATACTGTCTGCCCTATGTGAAAGTGGGAGGAAGTTTTATCTCCTATAAATCCGGAAAAGTGAAAGAAGAGCTTGCCGCAGCTGAAAAAGCGGTGAGTGTACTGGGAGGAGCCATTGAAAATACGGTGTATTTTCAGCTGACGGGAACAGAGGATGAGAGATCCTTTGTATGCATTCGAAAGAAAAAAGAAACACCGAAAAAGTATCCGAGAAAGGCAGGTCTTCCTGGAAAAGAACCGATTGGAGCTGTCAGATAAGAACGAAAAGAACATAGAACAGAATCAAAGAGATGGGATTCTGTTCTGTGTTCTTTTTTTCTGCTCTTTCACTGATTCTTCACAAATTGAACAGTAAATGAACACAAATGGTGCATAGAATAGAAATAAAGTCAGAAATTCTGAACCAAAGTTCAGAGAAGGAGGAAGAAAATTGATTGAGGTGAAGAACCTGGTAAAGCGATATGGTGATCATGTAGCAGTGAACCATCTGAACTTTACGGTGGAAGAAGGGCAAATTTATGGTTTTTTGGGACCGAACGGTGCGGGAAAATCGACGACGATGAATATCATTACCGGATATCTTGCGGCCACAGAAGGGGAAGTGAACATCAACGGACATAATATTCTCGAGGATCCCGAGAAAGCAAAAAAATGTATCGGCTATCTGCCGGAAATGCCGCCGGTGTATATGGATATGACGGTTTTGGAATATTTGAAATTCGTGGCAGAGCTAAAGAAAATTCCAAAGGACAAGATAAAGAAACAGCTGATGGAAGTGATGAGTCTGGTGAAAATCACGGACATGCAGAACCGTCTGATCCGCAATCTTTCCAAAGGATACCGCCAGAGAGTCGGACTTGCACAGGCGGTGATCGGTTATCCGCCCATTATTATTCTGGATGAGCCGACGGTTGGACTCGATCCGAAGCAGATTATTGAAATTCGTGAATTAATTAAGTCCCTTGGAAAGAAACATACGGTAATCTTAAGTTCCCATATTCTGTCAGAGGTCAGTGCGGTCTGCGATTATGTAATGATTATTTCAAAAGGTGAACTGGTGGCGAGTGATACACCTGAGAACTTAAGCAAGCTGATGATCGGTTCCAATACGGTGGAATGTACCGTAAAAGGAACCAGAAAAGCGGTTATGTCTGCACTGAATCAGATACCGGAGATCAAAAATGTAAAATATGAGGATGCCGAGGAAAAAGGCTGTCTGAAGCTTGTGATCAAAACAGGGAAAGACAAGGATATCAGAGAACCGCTGTTTTACAGGATGGCAGATGCATCCTGTCCGATTCTTTCTCTGAGTTCGAGTACAATGTCCCTGGAAGATGTCTTCCTGGAACTGACAGATGATTCCGGAAAAGCGGCCAGAAAGCTGAAAAAGGAAATCAAAAAGCAGACAGCGGAACAGGAGGTGGAATAACGAATGAAAGCAATTTATAGAAAAGAGTTAAAAAGTTATCTGACTTCTATGATCGGATATCTGTTTATGGCATTTATTCTGTTTTTATTCGGACTTTATTTTACTGCAATCAATATTCAGCAGGCTTATCCTGAAATCGGATATGCGCTTGGAAACGCATCGTTTGTATTTTTGATTGCTGTTCCGATTCTGACTATGAAAGTGATCTCAGAAGAGAAGAAAAATAAAACAGATCAGCTGCTGCTCACTGCTCCGGTAAAGCTGGAAGGAATCGTGCTTGGAAAATATCTGGCACTGATTACCATTTTTGCAATTCCGGTAGGAATTATTTCCTTGTATCCGGTGATGCTTGCAATGCACGGAACGATTTCTTATCCGATGGCTTATACGTCCGTACTGGGATTCTTCCTGCTGGGTGCAGCCTATATTTCCATCGGTGTCTTTCTTTCTTCTGTTACAGAAAGTCAGGTAATCGCAGCGGTTCTCTCCTTTGTAGTGTTGTTTTTCTGCTATATGGAAAGTGCAATTGCCGAATTTTTCCCGGAAAGTGCAGAGGGTTCGCTGTTTTCTTTTATTGTCCTGATTGCATTGGTTTGTCTGTGGATCGGCAGCATGATTAAAAATATAGTTGTGACAGGAATCCTTGCTGTTTGTGCAGAAGGTGCTCTGCTTGCGGTTTATTTTGTCAAGTCCTCTCTGCTGGAAGGCAAGATTCAGGACTTTTTCGAGATTTTCAATCTCTCGAGTCATTTGAATAACTTTGTCAACGGGATGCTGGATATACAGGGAATTATCTATTTCCTTTCTGTGATCGTGATCTGTATCTTTCTTACGATTCAGTCTCTGCAGAAAAAACGCTGGAATTAGGAGGTGGGGATGATGAAATTTTTCAAAAAGAAACCGGATCAGGGAGAGCGAAAGAAAATCCTTACAAAACAGCATTTCAAAGAAATTTTCACAGGAGAAGAGAATAAAAGACATTTAAGACATGGCTCTTATTCTTCTGCGATGACGGTGATTGTCATTGCGGTTATCGTGGTTATCAATCTGATTGCCGCACAGCTTCCGTCGGATGTTCGGCAGATTGATGTCAGTACCCAGAAGCTTTATTCGGTAACGGATGAAACCAAAGAGATCCTGGAGAATCTGGATGAGGATGTAACCCTGTATTACATTGCAAGAAACGGCAGTGAGGATGATACAATTGAGAAGCTTTTGGATCATTATGAGGACCTTTCCAGCCATATTACGGTAGAACAGAAAGATCCTGACCTTTATCCGAAATTCACCAGTCAGTATACCAGTGAAGAAGTTGCTTCGGACAGTGTGATTGTGGTATGTGGGGAAAAGAGCAAAGTAGTTTCCGGAGATGATATGTGGGAAACCTCAATTGATTATTATTCCTATTCCTACAGCACGACCGGTTTTGACGGAGAAGGACAGATTACCAGTGCAATCTCTTATGTGACAAGCGATCATAATGAGAAAATTTACTGGATAACCGGACACGGGGAATCACAGATCTCGGATCTCACCTCAAATTTTAGTGATGCAATCGAAAAGAGCAATGTGGATGTGGAGGAGTTGTCTCTAATGACAGAGGAAATTCCGAAGGATGCCAGCTGTATTGTAATTATGGCGCCAACGGTTGATTATTCTTCGGAGGAAGCGAATAAAGTCATTGGGTACCTGGAAAATGGCGGAAATGTTCTGATGTTTACAAACTATACAGGTACAGATATGCCAAATCTCGATTCGATTCTGGAAAACTATGGCGTGACAAGATCCAGCGGAATCGTGGTGGAAAGTGACAGCCAGCACTATTATCCTCAGATGCCTTATTATTTGCTTCCGGAAATCGAGACGAATGATATTACTGATGAAGTAAAGGATAATTATATTCTGATGCCGGTTGCACAGGCAATTCTGCCGCTGGAGTCCTATCGTGATACAATCACCATTACTTCACTGCTTCAGACAACAGACGGTGCGTATATTGAAGAGGATCCGGATAACAGTACCTGGTCCAAATCTGATGACAGTGTAACGGGTACATTTGATCTGGGCGTTATCATTACTGAGACGGTAGATGATAAAGAAGGGAAGCTGATTTATTTCTCCTGTGCGAATATGCTGAACAGTCAGATTGATCAGGCAGTCAGCGGAGCCAATGCAAAGCTTGCGGCGGCAGCAGCGGTTTCCATGTGTGACGTAGAGGAATCCGTCCTGATTGAAAGTAAGAGGCTTTCTTATTCCAACCTTGTATTTACGGATGCAGAGGTAGGATTTTGGAGCGTCGTAACGATTATTCTGATTCCTGCAGTCATGATTGTCATTGGTTTTGTGATCTGGATGAGAAGGAGAAAACGTTAATGAAGAAAAAAGGAAAATTGATTGGCGGGCTTATTCTTCTGGTTCTGCTGGTGCTGGTGTTGGTTCTGATGACAAGAAGCAGCGGTACGGATGAGAGCGATGATGGTTCGACATCGGAAGAAGATGCAGTTGTTTCAATCGAAAGTGAGGAGATTACCGGATTGGCATTTACTTTGGACGGAACGGATGTCTCTTTTACGAAAACAGAGGATACCTGGTCCTATGATCAGGATCAGCAATTCCCGCTGAATGAAACGAAAATTTCCAGCCTTGCAGATAAGGTATGCAGCATCACGGCAGAACGTGTGATTGAAGGAGAGGATATGGGAGAACTCTCCGATTATGGTTTGGATGATCCGCAAAATGTTCTTACAATCACAAAAGAAGACGGGACAAAAACGGTGCTGCGGATTGGAGATGAAAACAGTACTTCGGGAAATTATTATCTGATGCTGAATGAGGATGCGGACAAAATTTATCTGGTGAGTACCTCCTTTGACACCATGTTTCCGGAGAATCTGATGGATTGGGCGTCCGGGGAATCTCTGCCGTCCATCAGCTCTGATACCATTATTGGAGTTCAGGTAAAGGGTGAGAACAGTTTTTGGCTGATAGAAGATACAGAGACGGCAGAATGGACAGTTTGCGATGAGAACGGAAAGGAATATGATACTGAGGATGACAGCGTCAGCACACTGACCAGCGCGGCAGCGAGTCTTTCCTACAGTGATTTCGTCGCTTATGGATGTACTGATTTCTCACCGTATGGTCTGGAGCAGCCGAAAGCAACCATTGTAGTTCGATATACAGAGGAGCAGGAAAGTGAAGAAACAGAGGAAACGTCAGAATCTGAAGAAGAGGGTTCTGAGTCCGAGGTAGAATCAGAATCCGAATCGGAAGAGACAGAAACGGTTACCGTAGAAAAAGAATTGGTGCTTCTGGTTGGAAATACGAATGAAGACGGAAGCTATTATGTAACCACAGAAGGATCAGATGAGGTTCATCTGATGACGGCATCCAAAGTTGAAGCTATTACAGCGACAACAGTGAATGATTACTGGAATCTGTATATTGATATGCAGAATGTGGCTGATATCGAGGCACTTAAGGTAATCTATCAGGGGGAGACAAAGACAATTGAGCGTCATGTGGAAGAAGTGACGGATGAGGATGATGAATCTTCCACGAGTGAGGAGATTACGTACCTTTGCGATGGAGAAGAGCTTGATAAAACAACGTTTACTTCCTTCTATTCTTCGGTAATCAGTGCCAAGGCCCAGACAAAAGATCTGTCATTGCTCTGTCCGGAAGAAGATGCCGAATTCACTGTTGTATTTATAAAAACCGACGGAACAGAGTTTACTGTTTCCTATCGCAAGTATGATTCCAGCTTCTATTATACGGAGGATGTTTACGGAATTCCGTCTCTGGTAAATAAGAACAGTATCAAATCAATGATTGAATATTATGAAGAATTGTTTGGAGAAACATAAAACTTTGCAATCGAATGAAAAAACAGTCTTCTGCTTTTTGGCAGGAGGCTGTTTTTTGAAGTAACGGATATTCACATATTTCTGGAATGTTCTTTGGATCGATTCAGAAGAAAATACTGATTTTTTCCAGCAATGCGTCAGGTGTTTCCAGCTGAGGAAGATGCTTTGATTTCGGAATCAGTTCGGCTTCTATGGAGGTATTCAGAGAGGTGTAAAGAGCGATCGTTTCCTCAATGCCTTCTTCCTTTGCGCCGCCAACAATGAAGATGCTGTTATCTACATGCCTGAGGGCATGGGAAATATTTAAGTTCACGTAATTTCCTTTCAGGCTTGCCAGCAGATATTTCCCGTTTCCTCCGCCAAGATGTGCACTTTCATAATACACATCCACATCGGAAGGATTTCTGTGAAATGGGTTGTAATAATAGTTCTCTGTAAACAGCAATTCTGTATTGGAGCGGGATGTAATTATGTTGTACAGCAAAGTGCCGATTAACGGGAGTTCAATGAGCCCTTTTAAAAATTTGCTGCGTTTGCCTGGAATCTGATTCAGCTTTGCGAGGTCCTCCGGATTGATCAGCATAAGTTTGCGGAAATATTCCGGTGTATTATTGCAGGCAGTGACTGCAAAAGAAGCTGAGAGACCGGTGGCAATAACGTCGGCAGGACATCCGATGACATGACGGATAAAATTCGTAATTAGCTGTACATACAAAAAGTTTGTGTATGTGATCTGAGGTTTGTCAGAACGTCCGCATCCGAGAAGATCAATGCAGTATACGGTATGATCTTTTGCAAGAACAGGAGCAATCTGTTTCCACTCATATCCGCTGGATCCGCACTGAAGATCATGGATCAGGAGTATGGGAGAACCACTTCCCTGTTTCGTGTAAAAAATATTTCCAAACTGCCACTCATAGCAGGACTTCTCTTCCGACGCAAGGAGATTTTTCATAACGGATGTGGCGGAGATTGCTTTATTGAGCACATAGATGGCAGCTCCGGAAAGCGCAGTAAGAAGAGTAACAGTAACAATTTTTTTCTTCGGGTTTTTCATTTGGAACTCCTTTCCTAAAACGATACACTTATTATAAAATAAAAACGGAAAAGATACAATGGGGAAATAAAAAATAATAGTTTACATAATGTAAAATAATTGCGGTGAATCAAGAATGATTCGAAGAAAATTTGAAAGGTGAAATAAGCAGGAATAAAGAGAGTTTTATTTCAAATCAACGAAAAAAGTAATTTAAATAATGAAATAAGCAAATA
>JAQYOA010000048.1 GCA_028727605.1 Lachnospiraceae bacterium | reverse complement strand
CGAATTTTCTGGGAAAGACGGGGAAGCTATTCCGTATATCCCGAAGAACATATCGGAAGAAACTGTGGATCGGCAGCAGTAAAACGGGAGGAATACAGGGAATTACCGGAGGAATATGGGAAAAAGCCGGTCTGGAACTGGAAAGAGGACAGCCGGGATGATTTCCTGTATGCGGAAAATGATCTGCGTCAATTAGCCGCAACACGTGATTTTAATACGAAAAGGCCTCACATTGTCAGATATGGTATACGGGATGTCTCCGGTACGGAATTGGTACTGCGGCCGATCTTTGGAGATCTGGCAGCTTATGTACAGAAGATGGAATTTCATGATTGCATGGGACAGCCGGATCAGACAGATGGAGATCATAAGGATCGGCTGCAGATTACACTTGGAGCATATGACAAAAGTATGGAGTGGGGTAACTATTGCGGAAGAAAGCCGACTTTACAGGAAAAGAGGCATTTTGCATTTGAAATTTGTATCTCACAACGAAATGTGATAGAATAGAAATGTCCTGTTTGACGCATAAACGACGTCAGGTTCATTTTTGGGTATCATCATTGTTTTTAGGGAGGTAGCCGGAGCATGAAAGAGCGAACCTACATTGCAATTGATCTGAAATCATTTTATGCCTCCGTCGAGTGTGTGGAGCGCGGACTTGATCCGCTGACGACAAATCTGGTAGTTGCAGATGCGAGCCGGACAGAGAAAACAATCTGTCTGGCCGTTTCTCCTGCTCTGAAAGCCTATGGGATCTCCGGACGTGCCCGTTTATTTGAGGTTGTTCAAAGGGTAAAAGAAGTCAATGCCCTCCGGTGTCAGAGGGCACCCGGGAGGAAACTGATCGGGGAGTCTTCTTCCGATCCGGAATTGAAGAAACACCCGGAACTGGCAGTTTCTTATGAGATTGTTGTGCCGAGGATGGCACATTATATCGAATACAGTACCAGGATCTACAATATTTACCTAAAATACATTGCGCCGGAAGACATCCATGTCTATTCCATTGACGAGGTGATCATGGATGTGACTTCTTACCTGAATATTTATCGGATGAGCGCCCATGATTTAGCAATGATGATGATCCGTGATGTGCTGCATGAAACAGGTATTACTGCGACAGCGGGGATTGGGACGAATATGTATCTGTGCAAGATCGCCATGGATATTGTGGCAAAGCATGTGGAACCGGATCAGGACGGTGTACGGATCGCTGCACTGGATGAAATGAGTTACCGCAGGCAGCTTTGGGATCACAAGCCGATCACAGATTTCTGGCGTGTTGGAAAAGGTTATGCAAAAAAACTGGAGCAGCATGGCATGTATACGATGGGAGATGTGGCAAGGTGTTCTGTGGAAGACGAGGATCTGCTGTACCGTTTGTTTGGTGTAAATGCGGAGCTGCTCATCGATCATGCATGGGGCTGGGAGCCGTGTACAATTGATCTGGTCAAAGCATACAAGCCGGAGAATAGTTCTCTATGCTCCGGACAGGTACTGCAGTCGCCCTATACCTGTAAAAAAGCACGTCTTGTTGTGCAGGAAATGGCGGAAGATGCCGCACTGGATCTGGTGGACAAGGGATTCGCTTCCGATCAGGTGGTGCTGACCGTCGGCTATGACCGGGAAAACCTGACAAATCCCGTGATCAGCCGAAAATACAAAGGTGAAGTGACCATTGACAGCTATGGGAGAAAAATACCAAAGCATGCTCATGGTACAGCGAATCTGCCCTGTTATACTTCTTCTGCAAGAATGTTTGCAGAAGCGGTGCTTGATCTGTATGACAGAATTGTGAATCCGGATCTGCTGATCCGGCGCCTTACCATCACAGTCAATCATGTGATAGATGAAAAAGAGGCAGACAGTAAAAAAACCGAAACTTACGAACAATTGGATTTATTTACAGATTACGAGGCAATTGAGCGAAAGCAGCAGGAAGAAGAGGAAGCCCTTTTAAAGGAGCGGAAGATGCAGGAAGCGATGCTGTCGATCAAAAAGAAGTTTGGAAAGAATGCCATTTTAAAGGGGACGAGTCTGCAGGAGGGTGCGACTGCGAAGGACAGAAACGGCAGAATCGGCGGGCATAAGGCGTGATCTCCGATCAATCGGATGTATGTTTAAGAAAGTGAAGTAATGAGATGAAAAAAGGTTTGATTTTGGAAGGCGGGGCCATGCGCGGGCTTTTCAGCGCCGGCGTCATGGACGTGCTGATGGAAAACAAGGTGAGTTTTGACGGTGCAGTGGGTGTCTCTGCCGGTGCAGCCTTCGGGGTAAATTATAAGTCCGGGCAGATCGGCCGGGCCATTCGCTATAATTTACAGTTCTGTAGGGATAAGCGCTATTGTGGAATCGGCTCTCTTTTGAAAACCGGCAATATTTATAATACGGATTTTTGTTATGGAGAAGTTCCATTGAAACTGGATGTATTTGATTTTAAGGCATATACGGAAAATCCCATGGAATTTTATGTCGTGTGCACGGATATTGTAACCGGAGAAGCTGTTTACCATAAATATGACAGCTATGAAGATCATGGTTTTGACTGGATACGTGCATCCGCCTCCATGCCGCTGGTATCACAGATTGTAAAGATTGATGATTTGCTGCTCCTGGATGGAGGAATTTCCGATTCCATTCCGATCCGATATTTTGAAAGTATTGGATACACTCGTAATGTGGCAATCCTCACGCAGCCGGAAGGTTATCGAAAAGAAAAAAACAGTGTGCTGCCATTGATCCGCCGGAAATACCGTGCGTATCCCAAACTGGTAGAGGCTATGGAAAAACGGCACCTTGTATATAATGAAGAACTGGACGATATTGCGAAAAAAGAAGCGGCCGGTCAGCTGTTTGTGATTCGGCCGGAAAGTCCATTGCCGGTTAGCCGTATTGAAAAAGATTCGGAGAAACTGCGCCTTACCTACGAAATCGGAAGAAATACAGCGATAGAGAAACTTTCCTCACTGAAAGCTTTTCTGGATTAAGAGGATCGTGAAACGAACACAGAAAAAATGAAATACATAAAGGAAAAACACCTGCGGAAATCCTGGAACACAAGATTTCTCAGGTGTTTTTTTGATGCATTGAACAAAGGTCAAAAGAAATCCGGATTGATCAGTCAAATGGGAAAATGTTGGGAAAATAGTATAATTAAAATTTGTTATTTTTATTGAAGTATGCAGAATGATGGAAATGAAAATAATCAATTTTGATTATGTTCGTCGTTATGAATAAAATATAGAATGTATTTACAAAGAAACTCATCAAAACAACGGATTAGGAGGTGCAATTAATTATGGGAGATGATTCGAGAAAAAAGATGGATCCCGAAGCGCTGTCCCGTATGAATGTGGCAAATGTACAGCCGCTTTCCGAGATTTTCTGCAATTGTCTTCAGGGAAAAGTGGCACTTGTAACCGGCGGTGCCTCTGGATTGGGATATACCGTTGTGAATCGGCTTTGTGAAGCCGGAGCCAAGGTTGTAATTGCGTCCCGCCAGGAGGAGAGAGGTCTGCGTGCAGTGTCAGACTTTAAAGAAAAGGGATATGACGTCAGCTGGGTAAAGACAGATGTGCGGAATGTGCAGGAATGCTATCATGCAGTTGATTTTACTATCGAGAAATATCAAAGACTGGATGTTCTGGTGGCAAATGCTGCAGGCTGGGACAGCTGTGCATATCTGGATGTGCCGGAGGAAATGTTTGACCGGATTATTGATACGGACTTGAAAGGTGCCTATTTTATCGGACAGGCGGCAGCCAGGGTGATGGTGAAAAATAAAATCAAAGGAAAAATTGTATTTATCTCATCGGCGGCACACATGGGAGAGGGTCCTGCCGGTTTAGGCATGAATTCTTATTATATTGCTGCAAAGGCCGGTGTGGCAGCCATGACCAAGGGGATCGCAGGAGAACTGAAGCAATATGGAATCAGTGTAAACTGTGTAGCACCCGGAGGAATGCTCTCTGCCGGTGTGTTTAAGGAAGGAAGCGAGGCGGCTGCGTTGTACGGGGAGGAATACATGAACGTGAGAAACGCACACAGCCATGATGCACCGTTGGCAATGAACCCGGATCTTATCGCATTAACCGTTTTTGCACTTTGCACACCGATGTCGGATTTTATGGTGGGCGAAGTAGTGAATGTAAATGGCGGTGCGCTGATGGTGACACAGGAAAAACCATTCAGCTACACGGTGGAAGGATGTATTCCGGGGCCGGCAAAAACAGAATCATAATTTGTAAAAACAGATCAGTGAAAGGAGTTTTATTATGGCAGCAAAAACAGAAGTACCAATGGCGTCCGTAACGCAGGGAAGAAAAACCGTATGGCATCTTCAGAAAATGAAAGATGAAGGGAAATTGATTTCGATGGTAGGTACAGCCTATCTCGATCCGATTTTTACCATGTTCTGTGAAAAGGCAGGCATTGACCTGGTTCGTTATACGGCACCGGGTGAAAACACAAAGATGCGAGGAGACAATCTGGGATGGTGGACCAGACAGCAGAGAAAGATGGCTCCGAATATCTGCCTGAATGCGGTAATGCAGACACATCAGTATGCAGATGCAAAAACAGCAGTACAGGAAGGTTCTCTTCTGCTGGCAGATGGCGCAGACAGTGTGCTTCCGATGGGTGTCACAAATGATGTGTTAAAAGCGATGACAGATAATCACATTGCAGTTTTTGGTCATGTGGGATGCCTGTCCGGGTGGCAGACCGCCCGTACCGGTGGATACCGCCGCGTGGGAAAAACTGCGGATGAGGCAATGGCTATTTTCCGTCAGGCATATGAATATCAGGAGCTTGGTATGGTGGGCATGACAATCGAGATGACCTCCCGGGAAGTAAGCAATCTTGTGGCAAAAAAACTGCGTGTTCCTGTTATTGAAGTAGCTGCAGGCGGTGTGGCAGACGGCTCTGAGATGGTAATCTTTGATCTGCTTGGATTTATCCCGCCGGAAGCATATGCAAAGCATTCCAAAGGGTATGCAACAACCATGATCGACTGCATCAAGGGCTGTGCAGCATTTGACGCAGAAGTTAAGAACAAAGTATACCCGGCAGAAGAAAATGGCTGGGGTATGAATGAAGCAGAACTGGACAAATTTGTAAATGCCCTGGAACAGAAATATCCGGACGTTAAGTAATTTTATAGTAACCCATAGAAAAGGGCGGCAGAGTTGATCTCTGCCGCTTCTTTTTGTGAGAGCGCTGTACAAAGTTTACAAAAAAAGTTATAATGAGGACATAGTATCCGTATTTTTGACAAATGATTCGTGGAGTGATGTGAAATGAATGTTTCTGATAAAAAACTTTGTGACAGCTTATATGAATTTCTCCTGAACTGCGGAAATGAGCATGATCCCTATGCTTTTTGCGGAGCAATCGCGAAAGGACTGCATCATTTTATTCCTTATGATCAGGCTCGTGTCATTTTTCTGGGGAAAGATGGAAGAATTGTTTCTTCCCTGTTGTATGGTGTGTCTCAGAAAACGTGGAATACCTTTATGGATTTTTATCTGGATGACTGTATCGGCAGTACATATTCCCTGAAGCATCCGTTGCATCTTTCGGAAGATGAGAAAGTGAATGTCTGTGACTGGACTGATAAAAAGCAAAAGGATGGACACAAAATCTTTGAATCCTATTATGTTCGTTCTTTGAAGCTGACTTATTGTCTCGGGATCGGGCTGTCGGATATTAATAACAGTATCCGCTGTATCTTCTCCCTGGACAGGACTACGGATCAGCGTTTTACCAGGGAAGAATTGGCACTGGTGCGCAAACTCAGGCCGCTTCTGGACAATTATTTTATCAATATGATGAGGGATTCGTCTCTGAACATCAATCAGCAGGATTTTGTGCTGTCTCAGTCGAAGCTGACGGAGCGGGAAAAAGAAATAGCCCGGCTGATGTATCGGGGTCTGACCCCGGCGGATATCGGCAATACTCTTTGCATCAGCATTAATACAGCGTATAAACACATTGCCAATATGTACAAGAAACTTGGGGTTTCCAGTCGTCAGGAATTTTTCTGCCTGATGAGCCGGGGAAAGGGAATCTGGCCGGCAAACGGGGAATAAAGTTATTTTCCCAAGTGACGTCTCGACGATTGTTTTCTGTTGTGTTATACTTAGAGGCGTATTTTCGCAAAGGGAGGCATGATCATGGGAGAACAGGCAGAAAAAAGGAATAAGAAGAAACAGATTTGTATGGGCCTGCTGGCTCATGTGGATGCTGGAAAAACGACACTTGCCGAGGGGATTCTTTATAAAACCGGAAGCATTCGGAAAGTGGGGAGAGTCGACCATCAGGACGCATTTCTGGATACGGAAGTCCTGGAGAAAGAGCGCGGAATTACGATCTTTTCCAAGCAGGCAAGACTGACACTTGGAGAGAAGGAAATTACGCTTCTGGACACGCCGGGGCATGTGGATTTTTCGGCGGAGATGGAACGTGCACTCTCGGTGATGGACTATGCGATTCTTTTGATCAGCGGAGCGGACGGTGTGCAGGGACATGTGGAGACGTTGTGGCGTCTTCTTCGCCGTTATGAAGTACCGGTATTTTTGTTTGTCAATAAAATGGATCAGCCCGGAACCGATCAGATGCGGCTGATGTCTGAACTGCAGAGACGGCTGGATGACCGCTGTCTGGATTTTACAGTACCGGAAGAGGAATTGTTTGATCAACTTGCCATGTGTGAGGAGGAAGCCCTGGAATCCTATCTGGAGTCGGGGAAAATAGAAATTGGAAAAATACGGGAAATGATCCGCGGACGGAAGGTCTTTCCGTGTTATTTCGGGTCTGCATTAAAGCTTACGGGTGTCGACGAGTTTTTGCAGGGACTGGAGCAATACACGGACGGTTGTGATTATGCTTCCGGGTTCGGAGCGCGGGTTTATAAGATATCACGGGACAATCAGGGCAACCGCCTGACCCATCTGAAGGTTACCGGCGGTACAATGAAAGTAAAGATGATCATCCGGGGAGGGAATGCGGCTCTTGGAGGAGAATGGGAGGAAAAAATAGATCAGATTCGCCTTTACTCCGGAGCGTCCTATCAGCTGGTCAATGAAGCTGGCCCGGGTATGATCTGTACCGTGACCGGACTTAGTCAGACGCGGGCCGGTCAGGGCTTGGGGGAGGAGAGTGAATCCGAAAAGCCTCTTCTGGAGCCGGTTCTGAATTACCAGATTATGCTTCCGCCGGAATGTGACGTGCATGGGATGCTTCTGAAACTCCGACAGCTGGAAGAAGAGATTCCCGAACTTCATATTTTGTGGAATGAACGCCTCGGTGAGATTCATGCGCAGGTTATGGGAGAAGTGCAGATTGAGATTCTGCAGAGAATGATTCGTGAACGATTCGGTGTCTGGGTGGAATTCGGTTCGGGCAATATCGTATACAAAGAGACGATTAAAAATACCGTGGAAGGGGTAGGACATTTTGAACCGCTGCGCCATTATGCGGAAGTCCATCTGCTGCTGGAGCCCGGGGAACCGGGAAGCGGTCTGGTATTTGACACTGCCTGCAGTGAGGATGTTCTGGATCGGAACTGGCAGAGACTGATTTTAACCCATCTGGAAGAGCGGACTCATCCGGGTGTGCTTACCGGATCGGAAATTACGGACATGCGGATTACACTGGTTAATGGAAGGGCGCACTTAAAGCATACAGAAGGAGGGGATTTCCGGCAGGCGACCTATCGTGCGGTTCGTCAGGGCTTAAAAAAGGCGGAGTCCTGTCTGCTGGAGCCGGTTTACGAATATCGGCTGGAAATTCCCACGGAAGCAACCGGACGGGCACTGAATGACATTCAAAGAATGTGCGGGGACTTTCAGCCTCCTGTGATGGAAGGGGATCTGACCGTAATTACCGGTACAGCTCCGGCTGCCTGCATTCAGGGGTATCAGCGGGAAGTAACCTCCTACTCCCGGGGACGCGGCCACCTTTCTCTGACCTTGAAAGGGTATGAGCCCTGCCACAATCAGGAAGAAGTGATTGAGAAGAGAGGATATGATTCGGAAAAGGATACGGAGAATCCAACGGGTTCTGTTTTCTGTGCGCATGGTGCCGGTTTTGTGGTGAGTTGGGATCAGGTGGAGAATTACATGCATCTGGAAGCAGCAAAAGGCCTGGAAACGACAGGAGATGAGATACAGGAGCATGAGGATGCCGGAAGGAACGGGAGCCTGACAGGAGCATCTGGTGTCTCAAAGAGAAAAGCCTCCGAGCGGGTTCCGATGCCGTCCTCTCTGGCGGAAGCAAAAGAACTGGAAGAAATCTTTGAGCGAACCTATGGTCCCGTTGAGCGAAAAAAAGCAGGGTTTGAGAGGCGGACAAAACCCGTGGTGCGAAGAGATCCGCCTTCGGCGGAGTTCTGCGAACCGAGAGGAGGCCAATCGGCAAAGGAACGTGAAAAAAAAGAAGAATACCTTCTTGTAGACGGATATAACGTGATCTTTGCCTGGGAGGAGCTGCGGGAGTTGGCGGCATACAATATTGAGAGCGCCAGGGGCAGACTGATGGATATCCTGTGTAACTATCAGGGATATAAAAAGATGACGCTGATTCTGGTTTTTGACGCCTATAAAGTAAAGGAAAGTCAGGGCGAAATTTCGAAATATCATAATATTCATGTAGTCTATACCAGAGAGGCAGAGACAGCAGACCAGTATATCGAAAAGACGGTTCATAAAATCGGGAAAAAGGGACAGGTAACGGTGGCAACTTCCGATGGGCTGGAGCAGATTATTATCATGGGTCAGGGAGCGCGGCGCCTCTCAGCGAGAGACTTGCAGACAGAGATTGAAGCATCAAACGGGCAAATAAGAGAAAACTATCTGGGAGCAACTCCCGGAGGGAAAAATTATCTTCTGGATCATGCGTCCGGGGATGTGGTACAGTTTCTGGAGGAACTGCGCGCAAATCGGAAGAAGGAATCGCAATGACGAAAGAAAGGAACGATACGATGACGAATTATGCAGTGATTTTATCCGGCGGAGTCGGAACCCGGATGAAGATGGGATCTTTCCCGAAGCAGTATCTGGAAGTAAAGAAGAAACCGATTTTGATTTACACACTGGAGTGTTTTCAGGAGACACCGGAGATTGATCGAATTGTGATTGTTGCGGCCAAAGAATGGCAGAATCAGATTCAGGAATGGGTAAAACAGTATCGTATCACAAAATTTGATTGTTTTGCATCAGCCGGAGAGAGTCGTCAGGAATCGATTCGAAATGGTCTGGAGATGTGTATGATGACCTCCAAAAATGAGAAGGATCAAGTGATTATTCATGACGGTGTGCGTCCTATGGTGACCGGAGAACTGATTCAGAGCTGCCTTGGAGCGCTTTTGGAGCATGAAGGCTGTATGCCGGTACTTCCCATGAATGATACCATTTATCAGAGCAGCGATGGAAAAAGCATTGATCAGCTCCTGGAGAGAAGTACTCTGTATGCGGGACAGGCACCGGAAGCATTTCATCTGTGGAAGTATGCCCGTATCAATCGGGAAACGCCGGAGAGGGAACTTGCAGAAGTAAAGGGAACCAGTGAAATTGCTTATCGCTGCGGTATGGATGTGACACTGATCCCGGGGGATGACAGAAACTTTAAAATCACCACACAAAGCGATCTGGAACGTTTCCGCAGTCTGTTGGGAGAGGAGAGAGAATGAAAGCATATCAGTTAAGAGGAATCGGTGATCTGGTCCGGGAAGAAACAGAAAAACCTGCGCTCAAACCAGGATGGGTACTGGTTCAGGTGAAAGCGGCCGGTATCTGCAGTTCGGACATTCCACGGATTTTCCAAAATGGAACCTATCATTTTCCGACAATTCCGGGACATGAGTTTTCCGGTATTGTTGTGGAGACCGCCGATCCGCAGGATCGGGAACTTCTGGGAAAGAGAGTTGGAGTATTCCCGCTGATTCCCTGTCGGAAATGCGGTGCCTGCCAGAAAAAACAGTATGAGCTGTGTGAGTATTACGATTATCTGGGATCGCGAAGAGACGGCGGTTTTGCGGAATATGCAGCGGTTCCTGCCTGGAATCTTGTAGAACTTCCGGAAAATGTCAGTTACCGAAAAGCAGCTATGCTGGAACCTCTTTCTGTTGCGCTCCATGCGGTAAAAAGAGGAGAAATTCGATCCGGGGATACTGTAGCAGTGATTGGCAGCGGTATGATTGGCTTTGCTGCAGCGCAATGGGCAAAGAGCATGGGCGCCAAGAGCGTCTGTGTCATTGGAAGAAGTGAAGAAAAAAAGAAGATTGCAGACCGGATTCCAGGTATTTCCTACCTGATTCAAAAAGAGATGGAAGAGCTGCCTTTGTTTGATTGTGTCATAGAAGCGGTAGGATCCAAAGAGGCTGTGGAAACCGCTCTTTCCATTGTTAATCCGGGAGGCCGTGTTGTCCTGATGGGAAATCCGAAGTCGGATATTAGTCTGAAACAAGCGGTCTATTGGAGAATCCTGCGCAAACAGATTTCGGTGACCGGTACCTGGAATTCTTCCTATGAAAAGGATGCGAAGTGTGACTGGAGCGAAGCAGTTGAGGCAATGGCATCCGGAGAAATTGATGTTGCATGTCTGATCTCTCATTGCTATCCGGCGGAACGGCTGATGGAAGGACTGGAACTGATGAGAACAAAGCAGGAACCTTACTGCAAGGTAATGATCGAATGGGATCAGGAAGAAGAGAAAGGGCTAAGATGAGAAAAAGTGAAATATCCGCATCAATGATGTGTTCCAATCTGGTAGATTTACAGGCTACAATTGATGTTTTTGAGCAGGAAAAAATAGAATATCTTCATATCGATGTGATGGATGGGGAATTTGTTCCGAATTTTGGACTGGGCGTGGATTACATCCGCGGACTCCGGGAGCTGACCTCGATCCCTCTGGATCTGCATCTGATGATTAAAAATCCGGAGTATAAACTTCCGTGGATTGGAATCCGGGAAAAGGATATTGCGACGATTCATTATGAAAGCACCTTTCAGGTTCAGCGTGCGCTGGACTATCTTGCACCGTATGGATGCAAGCGTTTTCTGGCAATCAATCCCGCCACACCGATTTATGAGATTGAAGAAGTGCTTGACTACATTGACGGTGTGAACCTTTTGATGGTAAATCCCGGATTTGCCGGTCAGAAAATCGTCCCGAGTACGCTGCGTAAAGCCAGAAAACTTCAGGATTTCCTGAAGAGAAACGGCAGAGAAGATATCATTATTGAGGTAGACGGTAATATTACCAACGAACACGGGGCGGAACTTCGAACCTGCGGAGCAAGTATTTTTGTTGCGGGAACCTCCAGTATTTTTCGAACCGGAGTGGAGGATTTTGCCGATCATATCAGAGAGTTCAGAACCGCGATTCAATGAGAATAGTTGGTTTTCTGCACCGTTTTCCCGCAGGCGGAATAAAGTATTGTGAGAAAACGGATGGAGAAAATAGAATGTCAGAGATGGTTTTCCTGGTGCTGGCCCTCGTACTGGATAATTTCGCCGCCGGTATGGGTTATGGCAGTGACGGCATTCGAATACCATGGAAAATGGCGGTTTTGCTGAATCTGATTTGCAGTCTGACACTTGCCCTGGCGATGTGTCTTGGGAAAGAAATCGATCTGTTGATCTCTCCGGATGTTTTGGAGAAAATCTGTTTTGTGAGTTTTATGATGCTTGGAGGTATCAAGTTCATAGATTATTTCAGAAAGCGTTTTTCTTGCCGGTCTGTTGAACGTAAGCAGCCGGTGAAAAAATTATCACTGAAGGAGACGGTTTTTCTTTCTTTTGCAATGTCCACAGATGGTATTTTGTCGGCGCCTTTTGCAGCGATGCTTGGAATCTCTGTGGCAGGAACTTCAGCAGCGGTCTTTGTGATGGGAATGATTACCATGTATGCCGGGTATTTTCTGGGAAAAGCGTTATGGAATCACAGACAGTGTGATCTTTCTTTTCTCGGAGGCCTGGCATTTTTGTTTCTGGCAGTGACGAAATGCAGCCTTTGGTCTTGACAGGCCAAAGGTATTGTATTATTATGATGTTCATGAAATGAAGGAAGGATAAGTACATGAACATACAGGAGTATGATATTTTGAACACCATAAGAAAGAATCCTTTCGTGAATCAGAGGATTCTTGCAAAAGAGTCCGGACATTCTCTTGGAATTGTAAATCGATCTCTGAAGACGCTGATTCAGGAAGGATATTTGAATGATGAGCTTTTTCCTACGGCAAAAGCCCAAAGCGAGTTCCGGGAAAAAGCACCGAAAAATGCGGTGATTCTGGCAGCAGGCTTTGGAATGCGTATGGTGCCGATCAATACGGAAACGCCCAAGGGCCTTTTGGAGGTACACGGTGAGCCGCTGATTGAGCGTATCATTTGTCAGCTTCATGAAGCAGGCATTTCTGAAATCTATGTGGTAGTCGGTTTTATGAAAGAGCAATATGAGTATCTCATCGATGAATACGGTGTGGAACTGGTTGTGGGGACGGAATATGCGGTAAAGAATAACCTTCATTCCATGAAACTGGTGCTTTCTCATTTGTCCAATACCTATGTGATCCCATGTGACATTTGGTGTGACCGGAATCCGTTTTCGGACTGTGAACTGTATTCCTGGTATATGGTCAGTGACTGTGTGGAGCAGGAGAGTTCTGTCAGAGTGAATCGAAAGATGGAACTGGTTTCCGTTTCGGAAGGAATGGGGGGAAATGCCATGATTGGAATCGCCTATCTTCTGGAACCGGATGCGGCTTTTGTCCGAAAACGTATTCAGGAGTTATGTCAGGACAGCCGATATGACGGCGCATTCTGGGAAGAAGCTTTGTATCAGAAAGATCGTATGATTGTTCCTGCAAAAGTGGTTTCCATACTTGATGCAGTGGAAATCAATACGTACGAACAGCTTCGCGAACTGGACAACGATTCGAGCCAGCTAAAATCCGATGCAATCGACACCATTGCCGCGGCACTTCATGTGCAGACAGAGGAAATTGGTGAGATACAGGTTCTGAAAAAAGGAATGACGAACCGATCGTTTCTGTTTGCATGCCGCGGGAAGAAATATATTATGAGGATTCCGGGCGAGGGAACCGAACGTCTGATTCACAGGGCACAGGAGGCCGAAGTATATTGCACCATTGCAGGAAAAGGAATCTGCGATGAAGTTGTGTATCTGAATTCCGAAAACGGATATAAGATCACGGAATATCTGGAAGGTGCACGTGTCTGCAATTCGCAGAATCGATGGGAAGTAACTGCCTGCATGAAAAAACTGAGAGAATTCCATAATATGGGTTTTACCGTTGAGCATGAGTTTGATCTGTTTGAACAGATTGAATTTTACGAGTCGCTCAGAGGAACGATTCCTTCTGTTTATCGGGATTACGAAAAGACGAAAGCACAGGTGTTTTCTCTGAAACCTTTTTTGGAGAGCTGTGAAAAAGAGAAAGTATTGACACACATTGATGCGGTACCGGATAACTTCCTTTTTGTCGCAGGGAAAGACGGAAGGGAGGAACTTCGTCTGATTGACTGGGAGTATGCCGGCATGCAGGATCCTCATGTGGACATTGCCATGTTTGGTATCTATGCGCTCTACAATCGAAGCCAAATGGAGGAACTGATTGATGCCTATTTTCCGGAAGGCTGCCAAAGAAAGGTCCGTATCAAGATCTATGGTTATATATCCGTATGCGGACTCCTCTGGAGCAACTGGTGCGAATATAAACGGAGCCTGGGAATTGAGTTTGGCGAATATTCTTTGAGACAGTATCGATATGCCAAGGAATACTGCCGTCTTGTAAAAGAAGAGTGTCAAAAGCAGGAGGAGGAAACATGTTCAGAGTAAAACGTGCGATTATTATGGCAGCCGGGATCGGAAATCGTCTGCGTCCGGTGACACTGGAAACGCCAAAGCCGCTGGTGAAAGTCAACGGCATTCGGATGATTGATACGGTGATCCGTGGGCTGAACAGGAATGGGATCACGGAAATCTATGTGGTAGTGGGATATAAAAAAGAGCAGTTTTTGAGCCTCACGGAAGAATATGAGGGAATTACCCTGATTGAAAATCCATGGTATGATACCTGCAATAATATTTCATCTTTGTATGCGGCAAGGGAACATCTGGAGGATGTCATGATCCTGGATGGGGATCAGATCATTTACCGGGAGGAAATCCTGTCTCCGGAATTCGAACGATCCGGATACAACTGTGTATGGACAGATCAGACGACCGACGAATGGGTGCTTGAGGTTCAAAATGGAATCGTAACCGGATGCAGCCGTACGGGAGGTTCCCATGGCTGGCAGCTGTACAGTATTTCACGATGGAACCGGGAAGACGGCAGACGACTGAAACGCCATCTGGAGATTGAATTTGAACAAAAGAAAAATACTGCTGTTTACTGGGACGATGTGGCACTTTTTTGTTATCCAAAAGAATATCAGCTTGGGATCAGAGAAATGCAGCCGGGGGATCTGATGGAAGTTGACAGTATGGAGGATCTGGTGAAGCTGGATCAAAGCTATCGCAAAATGCCGGAAAGGATATGAGAGATGAGACGGGATAAGAAAAAGGGGGCGGCGGAATGGAAAACACAAATCGACTGGGCATCCATATGGATCCCTTTATGTGTCATTGCAGTACTTTGTATTTTCTTTGTGACAGTTCCGGACCAGTCTGCAGAACTGCTGGATGGGATCCGGGGCTTCCTCGGAGACGATTGTGGTCTGTATTATGCCGTGCTTGGAGTCGGAATGTTTGGATGTTCCATTTATTTTGCATTTTCAAAGTATGGCAGGATCCGTCTCGGGAAAGAGGATGAGAAACCGCAGTATTCCTCTTTACGTTGGGGAATGATGATTTTTACCTCTACCATGGCAGCGGATATCCTGTTCTACTCTTTTTGCGAATGGGCACTTTACGCGGGGGAACCGCAGATCGAAGCGATGGGAGGGATCCAGAAGTGGGCGTCCACCTATCCCCTGTTTCACTGGGGACCGATTGCATGGAGTTTTTATATTGTTCTGGCAGTGGCTTTTGGTTTTATGCTTCATGTGCGTGGAAGAGAGAAACAGAAATTTTCGGAAGGATGCCGCCCGATTCTCGGAAATCTTGTGGATGGTGTGCCGGGAAAACTGATTGATTTGCTGGCAATTTTTGCATTGCTGGCTGGAACAGCCACCACCTTTTCGTTGGCGACGCCCCTTCTCTCGGCAGCTGTGGGAAAAGTATTCGGCCTGAAGAGCGGAACCGGGCTGACGATCCTGATTCTGCTCGTGATTGCCGCGATATATACCCTGACCGTCTGGTTTGGAATGAAGGGTGTTTCGAAACTGGCAGCCTGCTGTTCCTGGCTTTTTTTCGCATTACTGCTTTATGTTTTGATTGGCGGAGGTGAGGCGCGTTACATTCTGGAGACCGGTTTCTCCGCCATTGGCAATCTGATTCAGAATTTTGTCGGTATGGCAACCTGGATGGACCCGTTACGGGAAACCTCGTTTCCTCAGAACTGGACCATTTATTATTGGGCCTATTGGATGGTCTGGTGTGTGGCAACCCCGTTTTTTATCGGGAAAATCAGCCGGGGAAGAACCGTGCGCAATACGGTTCTTGGAGGCTATGCCTGGGGGCTTGCGGGAACCTATACCTCTTTTATTATCCTTGGGAACTATGGAATGGCACAGGAGTTAAAGCATGGAGTTGCTGTTTCCGGAGAGATTGCATCCGGAGGCAATTATGCCGAGGCGATTCTTAAAATTTTTGATACGCTTCCCATTAACCGGATTGGGCTTTTGCTTCTTGTTATCACGATGATTGCGTTTTATTCAACGACCTTTGATGCATTGACTATGGTTGTTTCCGCTTATTCTTACAAAAAACTTCCCGTAGATACGGAGCCGGATAAAAAAGTGAGGACGTTCTGGGCAGTTCTCTTTATACTGCTTCCCATCGCTCTGATTTTTTCCGAGAATTCCATGTACAGTCTTCAGTCCGTCTCAATTATTGCAGCTTTTCCCATCGGCATATTGTTGATTTTGATTGTGGCATCTTTCCTGAAGGATGCCGGAAATGATGTGAAAGATATGAAAGATATGAAATAGGGAAGGGAAGAAAAGTAGCATAGAAAGACGGCATCCTATGACCAACAATTTGGTGGCCATAAGATGCCGTCTTTCCTTTATTCCTGCTCTGTCAGAACTCCGTTGCGGTCAAAAGTATAAGTAACACCATCGATCGTCTGAGTTTCGGTCACTCTTGCTCCGTCCTCATCGAAATAATAGGTCTTTCCGTTGATGATTTTCCATCCGGTTACCATGGTACAGTCATCATCCAGATAATACCATTTTCCGTCTTTCGTATGGAGCCATTCATTGCGCATTGCACCGCCCCAGCTTTTTACGTAATACCAGTCTTCATCCCAGTGTACCCACTGATCGGAATACATGACACCGGAATCGTTCACAAAGTACAGATTCTCATCATAAATGAAAGATTCTTTTCGTTTCATGGTTCCGTCTTCGTTCAGAAAATACCATTTGCTCTGGAACTGGAACCACTGATTTGTCAGCGCACCGCCCCAACTGGTGACATAGTAGCGATTGTCATTCCAGTCAATCCATTGATCATGATACATTTTTCCGGAATCGTTGACAAAATACCGGCTGCCGTCATAGAGAAAAGATTCGCTGGTTTTTAGAGTGCCGTTATCATTCAGATAGTACCATTCACCGGAAACTTTCTGCCAGCCGCTCCCCTGTACACAGACGTAATTGCGAACCAGATACCAGTTGTTGTTCATTCGGATAAATGCCTCACCGGACACACCGCCCCAGCTCAGGAAACGGATCTGATGTCCGGAGAGGGTAAGGGTCTTGCTTTTGGCAATGCCGCCCCAGGAATAAAAGTAGTACATGGTACCGTCTCTTGGATCCGGATGCCATCCACTGTGATACATAATGCCGGTATCCGTGTCCAGATAATACCACTCATTATCGTATTTTTGCCATCCGGTCAGCATTCCGCCCCAGTCGGCAAACAGATACCAGTTATCGTCGATCTCATACCATCCTGTTGCCATGACACCGTCTTCATCCAGGTAATAGAGGCTGCCGTCATAGGAGAGCCATCCGGTGTGGTAAGTTCCGTCAGAATAAGGATAATACCATTTACCGTCTTTCTTTTCCCAGCCAAGGGGCGTTTTTTCACTGATAATTCGGCCGTCTTCGTCAAAGGTGTATTCTGTGTTTGTGGAGGTATCCAGCCAGTTGGTATTGCGCAGCAGAATACCGTCCTCGTCGGAGTAATACTTGTCCCCGTTCAAAGTGAAAAAGCCGTGATAGGGCAGGCCGTCATAGTAGGCACACAGTTCACTGCTGTAGTTTTCATAAATAATATAGGTGTCATCCACATTGGAGGTCACATTCGATGCGGAAAAATCCACGATAATAGCCGAAACAGAATCAGTGTAAGCGGTCGTGGAAAAAATCCTTGAGTTCATCTGGGACAGAAGAGAGATTTTATCCTCCTGAAGGAGACGGAAATAGCCAGGCTGGACGAAATAATCTGCACTGATACTCTTCAGATAATCCGTATCCATCGCATTGTCATATCCGTGATGATTTGCGGTGACAAGATCAATATCAGATAAATTGTAATCTGCCAGAATCTTATCCAGATCGCCCGGAGTGGAACCGTTTTTCTCTGTGTTGTCAATGTCACTGGAAAGGAAAGCCCGATGGTTGTTCGCCGTTGCAATGACACCGAGACAGAACTGGTTGACATCCTCTTTTGGCTTTGTCAGAAAATCCTCGTCATAATTGACAATCTGTATATCAAAATATCCAAGTGAAAAACTGGGATTTCCGTCTTCTGCGGAAGAAGCATTGGGATCCAGATGAGAAATTAAAGTGACACCGGAAGTCTCACTGGCTGCCTGAACTGTCTGATCGTAGACATAGAGATTATCCCACAGGCGGGTTTCATCGGATATATAGGAATCCTGATAATCCAGAAGATAGACTCGTTCGGGGCTGTAATTGCGAATAATGGTGTCTGCAGTGCCGATATGATCACTGTGAGGATGGGTTGCGACATAAAACTCAAGATTATAAGAAGTGACTCCTACCGAGTCCAAATAGTCCAGAACTTCCTGATCATAACCTTCATTGGTAATGATTCCGCTGCGTTTGGGATAGCGTTCATCCGATCCGTCCGGGTAATCCCAGTCTTCGCCGGAATCCACCATACCGAAAACTTTCTGACCGTATTTATCTTTGCTTTCCAAAAGAACAGCTGTTGTATTTCCAGGGAGTGTGAGTACGTGAATTTTCGCTGTACCAGTGGCAGCAGAAGCTGTTTCGGGAGCGGAAAGAAGGGAAAAGGCCCCAAGAAGAATCACAGCGCCGGACAAAACAGGACGTTTCAGGCTGTGAAAAATGCTGCGATGCATATCATAACTCCTCTCGATGATTCAGTTTGTATAGTTTCTCAACAGCTATTAAAGCACATTTGCCTTGAAATGTCAAAACATTCCTTGGCAATCCGCTGGTTTGACAAGAACATACAGATGTGCTATAAAGATAACACAAACAAATGAATGAGAGGATCTTGGATCGACAGGAAGGAGAAGCATGAAAATCTGTTTTATTACCTATGATGTGAATCAGGTGGGTGGAATTGAGCGTGTCATCGCGATATTAAGCAGGTATTTTACGGAGACTTTCTCATGGAATGTAGATATCCTTTCCCTATATTCGGAAGAAACATCCGCCTTTTTCACCTTAAGTGAAAAAGTACGTGTGATTCACGGAAAAAGGAACGGTCTGAAAGAGGGAAAAAAATTTGTGAAAGAATATCTGCTGCGGTCTGGAAACAGCTATGATTATATCTTTACATTTCATCTTTATCTGGCGCAGCTGATGGCGGTTTTGATGCCGCGTCTTGCCAAATCGGTCAAATGGATTGCAACGGAGCACAATTCTGTCTATTATTATACATGGAAGAGAAAGCTTTTGAACCTTTTGATGTACAGAAAAGCGGATCGTCTGGTGGTGCTGACGGAGGAATGCGCTTCCTATTATAGAAAACATGGGATCAAAAATACAGCAGTCCTGCCAAATGCAGTCTCTTTCGAAATTCCGGAACAAAGCCGGCTGGATCAGAAACGAATTGTCGCCGTCGGGAGAATGGAGAGAGTGAAGGGATATGATTTGCTTTTGGAGGCTTTTGCACAGATTGCGGGGCAGTATCCCGGCTGGAAGCTGCGTCTGATTGGGGATGGGGTTACCAGAGAAAGCCTGGAAAAGCAGGCAAAAGAGCTTGGTATCGCGGACAGGACAGAGTTTGCCGGATATCAGAAAAATGTGAAGGAACAGCTGCTGGAGGCCTCTTTTCTCGTTATGCCGTCGAGAAACGGATATGAAGGTTTTCCGATGACGGCATTGGAAGCGCTGGAATGCGGAGTGCCGATTGTGGCGTTTGAGATGTTTCAGCTGCGTGAAATGGCAGGAACTTCGGATTCGATGGCATTTGTGGAATACGGAAATGTCCCGGAACTGGCCAAAGCAATGGGAGATTTGATGGAGCGTCGGGAAAAGCTGACAGCCATGGGGAAGGAAGCAAAAAAACGCGCTGCATATTATCACAGCAGTCATATTGGAGAAATGTGGAAAGAACTGCTGCTTGGGATATAAAAAGGGAGTATAAAAGAAGTTATGCGCAAAATTACAGAATTGAAGGAATTACAGGATATTGCACTCACATTGCTGCTCTATCTTGATGAGGTCTGCCTGGAGAATAACCTGACTTATTTTGCAGCAGACGGCACTCTGCTTGGTCTGATCCGGCATCAGGGGTTTATTCCGTGGGATGATGATGTGGATGTATGGATGCCGCGGGGAGACTATGAAAAGCTGGAAAAGATTGTCAATTCCGATTCCGGCAATCCGTATCGTCTGATCAATCACAGAAATACGAAAGGATACTGTCTGGCCTACGGAAAAATCGTGCATACCGGAACAAGCTTAAAAGAGCATTTTGCAGGCTCTGTGGATACGGGAGTGTTTATTGATATTTTTCCCTATGACGGTCTGCCAAAGCGGGGAACAAAAGAATACGAAAAACATCTGGACGGTCTGATGTTTCTGGAAAGTCAGAGGCTCAATGCATTTCGTACCTACCGGGAAACCCTGAAAGGACAGAAAGGTACGGTGATGAAATGGTGTAAGTGGGCGATCCGAAAATGCTATGGAAAAGAAAGAATTCTTCAAAAAATCGAAAAAGAATGCAAAAAGTACCCGGTATTGGGATCTGATTATGTTGCCTGTATGTGCGGAGGATATCGGAAAAGCGATGTGATTCCGAAAGAAGCAGTCGAAAAACAGATTCGACTGCCGTTTGAGGGGCATCTGATTAACGCACCCATTGGATATGAGACCTATCTTCATACACTATACGGTGATTACAGGAAACTTCCTCCGGTGGAAGAGAGGGTACCCAAGCACGAGTCGGATGCCTGGTGGCTGTAATGCTATGAGGCTGCAGAGCAAAAAAGATGCAAAAGAGGATAAATATGGTATCAGTGGTAATTCCTGCCTATAACAGCGCAAAAACAATTTGCCGGGCAGTCGATTCTGCATTGCTTCAGCAAGTTCCGCTGGAAATTCTGGTGATTGATGACGCTTCCAGTGATGAGACAGAACTTGTGATGAGAAAATATGCAAATGAAAAAAGAGTGCGGTATCTGAAAAATGAAGAAAATCTGGGAGTATCAGCCAGCAGGAATCGCGGTGTGGCTGCTGCGTCAGGTGAATATATTGCATTTCTTGACGCGGATGATTACTGGGCTGCCGATAAACTGGAAAAACAGCAAAGGCTCATGGAGAGTACCGGTGAGGTACTCTGCTGTACCGGGAGGGAGCTTGTGGACGAAAAAGGAGCGCCATCCGGAAAGGTAATTCCCGTTAATGAGAAGATTACTTATCAGCAGCTTCTTTTGGGGAATGTGATCAATTGTTCTTCTGTTCTGGCAAAGAAAAGTGTCCTTTTGGAATTCCCGATGGAAAAAGATGAGTGTCATGAAGATTATTTATGCTGGCTGCGTATCCTTAGAAAGTACAGGACGGCATGCGGCATTGCGGAACCGCTGCTGAAATATTATGTGAGCAGCAGCGGTAAATCCGGAAACAAATTTCACTCCGCCGGTATGACGTATCAGGTGTACCGTCATCTTGGAATCGGGCGGGTTCGGGCAGTCGGTTATTTTTTCTGTTACGCATGGAATGGATTGAAAAAGTATGCGAAGGCATATCGGAAGGCATAACGGAACGGGCAGATATACGAAGAGAGGAAAGTCCATATGAGAAATAGAGACAGGGAACAATACAAACATTTACTGCGGATCTGTGCGGTGGCAGTCATTCTGATTCTGGAATGTCTGATTTTTGCTTTTTTTTGGAACCGTTATTATGGAGAACGTCTCTGGATTGAGCCGTTTTGGGATAAGGGCAATAAACTGATTGTTGTTGTCTATGGAATCTTTCTGCTGGTCTTTATGTATATTTACGGAGGCATGAAAATCGGTTATATGAAGGGAAGCAGTATCATCTATTCCCAGGCAATCGCAGCGTTTTGTACAAATGTACTGATGTATTTTCAAATCATGCTTTTGTGGAGACATATGCCTTACATTCTGCCGATGATCTGTATGACGCTGATGGATTTTACAGTATCGGCGATCATTTCCTTTCTGTCAGACCGTTTTTTTGCGCGGCTGTTTCCGCCGAGAAAGCTTTTGCTGATCTACGATGAGTACCAAATGGATTCCCTTGCATGGAAGATGAATCAGCGCAAAGAAAAATATGATGTAAAGACAAAGGTACATGCATCGGTCGGTGAGAAGGAACTTTACCGTCAGATTGATCAAAACGGGCAGGAGGGGGTCATTCTGGGTGATCTTCATTCAGAACTTCGAAACCGGCTGCTGAAATATTGCTATTCCCGCTCGATCCGTGTTTATATGACCCCAAAGCTTTCTGATCTGATGATCCGAAAGGCAGAGGCACTTCATATTTTTGACACACCGCTGCTGCTGGCCAGAAACAGCGGCCTTTCACCGGATCAGCGATTCTGCAAACGAGTACTGGATCTGATTGTATCGCTTTTGATGCTTGTCATAGCATCTCCGATTATGCTGATTACAGCGGTATGCATCAAGCTCTATGACGGAGGTCCTGTCTTTTTCAGACAAAAACGTCTGACAATAAACGGAAAGGTATTCGAAATTTATAAGTTTCGCAGTATGATTGTCGATGCGGAAAAGGACGGTGTTGCCCGTCTTGCGACAAAACATGATTCGAGAATCACACCTGTGGGAAAAGTCATCCGTGCACTTCGGATTGACGAACTGCCTCAGCTGATTAATATCATAAAAGGTGATATGAGTATTGTGGGACCGAGGCCGGAACGTCCGGAAATTGCAGAAGAGTACAGCGAGACGATTCCGGAGTTTTCTTACCGGCTGAAAGTAAAAGCAGGTCTGACCGGATATGCTCAGATCTACGGAAAATACAATACAACAGCGTATGATAAACTGAAACTGGATCTGATGTATATCGAAAGTTATTCGATTCTGGAGGATTTGAAACTGATTCTTCTGACCGTGAAAATTCTGTTTATGAAGGAAAGCACAGAAGGACTGGAAGAGGGTCAGATCGTAAGTCTGTCCGAAAACAAAGAAAAGAAAGAGGATCAGAATGTATAATACAGAGGATATGGAACTGAAAGCCCTGCAGAAGAAGAATCTGGAAATGGCGGTTATGTTTTACCATTGGTGCCAGAGAAATCACCTTCTCTGTTATTTGTGCGGAGGCGGATGTATCGGAGCGATTCGTCACGGCGGATTTATTCCGTGGGACGATGATCTGGATTTTTTTATGCCGAGAAAAGATTATGAAAGATTTCTGCAACTTTGGGATACCCAGGAGGAGAGTAAGATCTACAAACTGGAATACCCAAAGAAAGGTTTCTGCAATGCCCATACCTTCGCAAATATTCGGGACAGCAGAACGACGCAGGTGAAAAAAGAACAGGTGGATATGGATCTGTGCCATGGAGTCGCACTTGATATCCTTCCGATTGAGGGATATGCGCCGGGATTTTTTGCCAGAAAGCTTCAGATCGCAGAAGGAAAAATCTTTCAGCTGTTCTGTACCCAGGTGATCCCGTCGAAAGAACGTCACGGTGCATTTATGCACTATCTTGGAAAAGTGCTGCTTGCACTCTGTCCGACCCAGAATATGCGCTTCGCTGTATGGAACCATGCGAAAAATTATATCACAAAGTTTGATATCAACAGCCCCCGTGTGGATGGTATCACGGAGATGTGTGCGCCGCAGGCGATTCTTAGGAAGTATCCGAAGAAAATATTTGCCTCGGCCATCGAGGTTCCCTTTGAAGAAGAACGTCTTCCGATTCCGGTGGGGTATGACATTTATCTGAAGATGGCGTTCGGCAATTATATGGAGCTGCCGCCAAAGGAGGAGCAGAAGCCGCATCATGATGCGGTTTTTACCGATCTGGAGCATTCCTGTGAGCGGTATCGGGGAATTTATTATTGCTGCGGAAAGAAGAATAAAGATACAGATTCAAAAAAAGGATGAAACAATGGCAGAAATAACAGTAATAATTCCGGTTTATCAGTCGGAACAATACCTGGAGAGATGTCTGGATTCGGTACTTGCGCAGACGTTTTCGGATTTTGAACTGCTTATTGTAGATGACGGAAGTACGGATGGCAGTGGACAAATCTGCAGAAGATATGCAGAGCAGGATGGCAGAATCCGATACTGTCGTAAAGAAAACGGTGGAGTCAGTTCTGCAAGAAATTATGGAATCCGTCATGCACAGGGAAATTATGTGATGTTTGTGGACAGTGATGACTGTGTGTCAGAGGATCTTCTGCAGGTTTTATATACGCTTGCAAAGAAATTTCAGGCACAAATGGCACTTTGCCGTCATGTCGATTGTTATGAAGGGAAAATTCCTTCCGGGTCGGATTGCAAAGCAGAGGAATTCTGTACCGACCGTGAGGAGGGACTGAAATACATGCTGAGAGCAAAGGGGTTTCATGTGACTCCGTATGCCAAGCTGTACAAAAGAGAAATTTTTCAGGGTATTCAATATCCGGATAAAACAATTGCGGAGGATGCCTATGTGATCATTCCGCTGGTGCAAAACTGCGAAAGGATTGCCTTTACAACAGCGCAGAAGTATTATTATATGCATCGGAAGGGAAGTCTGACTACAAGTGCTTTCCGCTGGACGGATATGGGAACGATTGAAGTCTGGACACACAACCTGGAAGTGATCCGAAAAGAATTTCCCAATCTGGAAGAGCAGGCGCTGGTGCGATACTGCTGGGCACGCTTTTATGTTCTGGATAAACTGATGCTTGTATCGAAACAGGATCAGGCAGAGAGACAATTACAGAGGGAATTGATCAAAGAACTGAAAAGATATCCCAGGTTGATTTTGTCGAAAGATCACTTTACTGCTGCACGAAAAACGGCGTATCTGTCACTGTTTTTGGGATCGTGGTTTTACCGGTCTCTGGCAAGGGCGCTTGCCAGAAAGAGGGATCTTTAAAAATTGCGGAAGATATCGGAGGTTTCTTTTCTATGGTTACTATGATAAAAATAGCAGGCATCTTTGCGATGATGCTGTTTGTCTTTTTCTGTTTCGGCTCTTTTTTGGTTTTTGAAAAAAGGAGAGAAGAGCGTGGAATCGCCCGTGCTGTTCTGTTTGGATTTATCGGGTACTATTTTCTGTTTGAGCTGGTTTCCTTTCCGATGATGCTGTTGCAGACAAGTCTTCGGACATTAACGGTGATCTGGACGATTACGGCTGCAGTGATCTGTGCTGCGGCGATCATTCGTTATCTGGGAGCATGGAAGAACTGTCTGGATCGGCAGAGAGCTGAGAAACAAAAAAGGTCAGCAAGCTTTTTTGTAATGCTGCTTCTGATCGGTTTTCAGTGTTACCTTGTGGCAGTGACACCGGATAATAGTGTGGATTCTGCCTATTATGTGGCGAATGTCAGTACAAACCTGGCAACGAACACTATCAATTGTTATGATCCGTTTACGGGTGCTGCCATGGAGACGTTCAATATCCGTTATCTTTTCGGTATGTACCCTGTAGCGAATTCCGTGCTCTGTGATCTGACCGGTATTCATCCGCTGGTGCTGACAAAAGTGATATTATTTGTCATGACAGTGGTCCTTTCTTATCTGGTTTATGCGCAGATTGGATTTTGCCTGTTCGGAAAAAAGAAAGAATCTGTCTGGCTCATGCTGTGTTTTATCAGTGTATTGAATCTGAGTTTTCACACCCTTTACTCCAATGCGTCTTTTTTGCTGACGAGAGGGTATGAGGGAAAGGCGATTCTGTCGAATGTGATTTTGCCTCTGGTATTTTATCTGGGATGCCGTCTGTATGAAGCATTTGACAATCGGACAAATTGGATTTTGCTCTTCATGACTGGAATTGCTGCGGTTGATCTTTCCATGTCTTCCATGCTGATTGTACCTGCTGCAGTCAGTGCGGTTGTAATTCCCCAGATGATCCGGAAAAAAGAATGGAAAAAGATGGGCAGCTATGTCATCTGTATGATTCCGTCTGTGATTGTTCTGGTGGTCTATTTCCTGGGAAGCAGAGGATTTTTGCAGTTCCCGATAGCATATTGAGAAAAGAGAGGAGAAAGAATATTGGGAAATATCAGTCTGGAAGAACAGGGGCTCCGTTTTGTGAGAAGCTGCTTTAAAACTTTTGGCGGAAATACGGATTTGCTTGCCTTGTTTTTACTGTCTCTTCTTTTCCTTGCAGTGAAGGGAAAGAAAAAAGAAAAAGATATTTTTGTCTGCAGCGCGGTTTTTCTTTTGTTCACCGTATATAATCCGCTGATTGTAAAACTGGTCATCGGAAAACTGGGAATGACGACCGTTTATTATCGCTTTTTCTGGATTCTTCCGATTGTTCTTCTAATCGGGTATTGCTGCGTCAGGGTGCTGGATGAAATCCCAAAAGGGCTCCAAAGAGCCGGCGTGACGGCAGCATTGGTGCTGATCATCTGGATTTCGGGAGATTCCGTGATAAGTGGAGGAATGCCGGAAGTGCCGGAGAATCAGTACAAAGTTGCTGATGATCTTCTGAATGTCTGTGCGGCGATTCACGAGGATACAGAGAAAGAGTTTCCGAAAGCAGTGTTTGAGAACGACTTTAATTTGTTTGTGCGGCAGTATGACGGTTCGATTCTGCTTTCTCTGGATCGGGACATTGTTCTGCTTTCGCAGGGATCGACAACCGTGTCCACCAGAGGGTTATCGGAAGAGGAAATTGAAGATCAGAACCTGATTATCCGTGTAATTTATCAATCGGATTTTTCAGTCGAAGCATCTGAGTTTATGCAGGCATTGTACGATACCGGAACCGATTATGTTGTGATTTCGGAAGATTCCCCTGCGCGGGAATATGTGGAGACCGCCGGCTGTTCTTTTTGCAGACAGACAGAGGAGCATCTCATTTATCGTGTGGAATAGAAAGGAATTTGGTCGTGAATAAGACAAAAGATTATCTTCAGCTGCATCTGAATATCATGCTGTTCTCCCTGACCAGTGTATTTTCAAAATGTGCTTCCGTACAGCTGAAACGTGGAGGACTTGGAAATCCTCTTTTGTACCTGTTTTTGTTTCTCATGGTTGTAAACTGCGGTATTTATGCGATTGCCTGGCAGAAGGTCATAAAAAAGTTTTCACTTTCCACCGCATATGCAAACCGCAGTGTGTATCTGATCTGGTCCCAGCTCTGGGCAGTGCTGATCTTTCATGAGAATCTTACAGTCAAAAATATCATCGGTCTTCTGATTGTACTGGTGGGAGTGATGGTGGTGCAGCGCTATGAATAAATATATGATGTTAATGACCGGATGTACGGTATTTTCAGCAATCTCTCAGATTTTGCTGAAACAGAGTGCAAACAGAGAACATGCGAGTGCTATAAGAGAATACCTGAATTGGCGCGTAATTACAGCGTATCTGATTTTCGGAAGTGTACTGCTGATCAATACATACGCATATACACAGGTGGAATTAAAATACGGATCTGTGCTGGATACACTTACCTATGTATTTGTGCTGGTATTTTCCTGCACGCTTCTGAAGGAAAAAGTATCAAAGGGAAAACTGATCGGAAACCTTCTGATTATTCTGGGGGTACTGATCTATACAATGCCCTGAAAAGAAGAAAGAAAAAAGAGCTCCGGTATATGGACAGACGATTTTTTGTCTGTGTGATATACCGGAACTCTTTTGTTTTGTATGCTTTCTTAATTTTTCAGTGCTGATTAGGAAGCTTTTGAATCTGCTTTCAGCGGATTATCATAGGGACCTTCGATCAGGTGTCCTTCAGATTCGGAAAAATGGTACCATTCTTCCCCGATTTGCTGCCATCCTTTTACCATATAACCATCCGATCCGATGAAATAAAGCTGTTCGCCATTGGCCCACAGCTGATGAGGATCATAGCGAACCCACTCGCTCACCGCATAGCGGTCCTCATCGTGAATATAGTATTTCTGTCCTTCTTCGCTGCTGATCCAAACCGGTTTTACTTCAGCGGAAAGTTCTTCAAAGAAGCGGGAACGGCGGGAAAGTTCTTTGTTCAGCGTGTCATATCCAAGTTCTTCTGCCAGGGTTTGCCGGTCTGAGTAGAGGTTGGTTCCAAGGCCAAGACGGTCTCCCTCAATCACAGCGCCGAGACTTGCAAGGGTGGTAGGAAACATATCCATGGTGGTAAAGACACGGTTCTTTTCCTGTACAGGTGTAACAGGGGAATTTAAAATCGCGTTATAGGTGGAGCGTTGGTAATCTTCGTCAATGTTCTCACAAAAATCAGAATCCATGGTCAGATGATCACCGGAAAGAATCACGGTTGTATTTTCATAAAAATCCTGTTGTTTGATCCATTCAATGAATTCAACCACACGCGAGCTGGAGCAGTCAATGACCATACCGTAATGGTCATCTCCATACGCTTCTCTGTCACACTGATCACAGGAATAGCCGTCCTCGAAATGTGTGGCAACGGTCAGTATCGTGAAATTGAAGGGTTCATCACTCTGCGCGATTTCCGTAAGCTTTGTCTTGGCATAGTCAAACAGCTTGGCGTCTTCGTATCCCCACCATTCATAATAACCGTCGGGAATCAGACCTTCATCAATTGCCCAGTAATAGTCAAGCATTTCATAATTGCCGTGATCTGTAAAATAATTTCTTCTTCCGCCAAAGGAAGCGTCCGAGCCCATCATGAAGTACTGGCGGTATCCGGCCCGTTCCAGTACATCTCCAAGCGTATCCAGTTCCGGAAAGAACGAATCCTGATAAGCCATTTCATTTCCATTGGCAGAGATTTTCAGCGGCAGTCCGGAAGTTTGGGCAAACAATCCTCCCATGGTCCACGTAGTACCGGTAGTGCAGTAGGCGCCGCCAAGGAGATCGGAGTTGGAAAAATTCACGTTATCCAGGGCGAGCTCTGTGAGAGCAGGAATGAAGTTATGATCATAAGCACCGCCGTGAGCTTTGTCGGAATAGGTGCTTTCCATGGATTCCAGGTATATGTAAATCAGGTTCCGTTTCTGCTCCGGGAAAGTGATCACTGTCTGTGCGGGATCCACATAGTAATCTTCCGCAAGCGTACTGTATTCACTTTGACTTTCCACGTAGTCACTGATTTCAAGCGTTGTCCAGATGGTATAAAGGGAATATCCGACCGAAGCGGCACCGCCGGCGATGCAGGCGAGACCGAGAATCAGCTCCACCCATTTGCGGCGGCGAAGCACGACAAACAGCACAATCAGGACAACCAGAATCGCAAGGGAAATCAGAGCGCAGGATGTGATATAGCTCATAATCACATCTTTGCTGGTTCCTTCGAGAGGTGCGTTCAGGTGATAGATCAGTTCCTCCATGTCCAGATGAGCCCAGGTGGAAAGCATCCAGCGCGCAGAGGTAAAAATCAATACCCCGAGAAAACCGAAAAGTACGGAAAGAGTAATAAACATCACTTTTCCGCAGCGACGTATTTTTTGACGAATCAACGTAAATCAACCTCCATCATAGTATTCGTATGTTTCGCAGAATTTACCTGCAGCTTACGGTATTATAACAGAAAGATAACAAAAAGGACAGCATTTCTTACGATTTTCCTAATTTTTTATAACTATTATCGGAAATTTTATCCGGTACAGCAAAAATCGGGGACTGCCAAGGAGAACAAAAGGACAAAGAAGCTTGAGTTTCCCCTTGCATAATGCTATAATAAAAAAGATTATAGACTTTTATCAAATCGGAAAGGAAAGAACAATGGGTAAAATTAAAGTAGAAACTTGTGAAATCGAAGGCCTGAAGGTAATTACACCGACGGTATTCGGAGATGAACGCGGTTATTTTATGGAAACATATAATTATAATGATTTCAGGGAAGCGGGAATTGATGTACAGTTTGTGCAGGATAATCAGTCTGCCTCCAAAAAGGGAGTGCTTCGCGGTCTTCATTTTCAGATCAACTATCCTCAGGATAAGCTGGTGCGTGTAGTGAACGGAGAAGTATTCGATGTGGCGGTTGACCTTCGTGAAGGCTCAGAAACATATGGTAAATGGTTCGGCGTCTACCTCTCAGCGGAGAATAAAAAGCAGTTTTTTATTCCGAAAAACTTTGCGCATGGTTTTCTGGTGCTTTCCGATTATGCGGAATTTGCATATAAATGTACGGATTTTTATCATCCGAACGATGAGGGCGGCCTGTATTTCGATGATCCGGAGATCGGCGTAGAATGGCCAATACCGGAGGGAATGACAAAGGAAGATCTGATTATTTCTGAAAAAGACCATAAGTGGGGCGGCATCAAAGAACTTAAGAAGTAAGGAGCAGAGTCTTTTATGAATGTATTGAAAGAGTTATATCAGAGCCGGAGATTAATCTGGAAATTGAGTAAAAACGATTTCAGAAACAAATTCGCCGGCTCCTATTTTGGTATCATCTGGGCATTTATCCAGCCGATGGTAACCGTTGCCGTATATTTCGTTGTGTTTCAGCTGGGTCTGCGCGTCAACCCTTCGGCAACCGGTTATCCGTATATCTGCTGGCTGGTAGCGGGCATTATTCCGTGGTTTTTCTTTTCTGATGCGCTGCCGAGCGCATCCAATTGCCTTCTGGAATACAGTTATCTGGTAAAAAAAGTGGTCTTTAAGATCAGTATTCTTCCTATTGTTAAGATCATCTCTTCCCTGTTTGTACATTTGTTTTTTATTGTATTTACGCTGGTGGTCTTTGTGGCGATGGGAAAACTTCCGCCGATTCAGATTATTCAGATTCCCTATTATATGTTTGCGGTGATCTGTTTTGTGACGGCGCTGTCCTATCTGACCTGTGCCATCACCCCGTTTTTCCGTGATTTCGGACAGATTATCAATGTTTGTCTCTCTGTGGGAATGTGGGCGACTCCGATTCTGTGGGATAAAACGACGATAGCAAATATTCCGCAATGGCTGGACCGTATCCTGAAACTGAATCCGCTGTATTATATTGTGCAGGGATACCGGGAGAGTTTCATGAATGGAATCTGGTTTTTTGAACATCCCTGGATGACTTTGTATTTCTGGGCCTTTGTACTGGTTCTGGTACTGGTGAGTTCAAAAGTATTCAAGCGTCTGCGTGTTCATTTTTCAGATGTTTTATAGGAGGAAGCGATGAACGAAACGGAAACCGTTATTTCAATAAAGAATGTCAGCAAGGTTTATAAACTCTTTGAAAAACCGATGGATCGTTTGAAAGAATCTCTTTCCCCGACCCACAAGTGTTATCACAGTGATCACTTTGCACTGGAAGATATTTCTCTGGATGTGCATAAGGGGGAATGTGTTGGAATTATCGGAACCAACGGTTCGGGTAAATCGACCCTGCTTAAAATTGTTACCGGTGTATTGAATCCTACATCGGGAAGTGTGGAACTCAAAGGACGTGTCAGTGCGATTCTGGAACTTGGTGCCGGTTTCAACATGGAATATACCGGTATTGAAAACATTTTTCTGAACGGAACGATGCTGGGTTATTCAGAGGAGGAGATGCGTGCCAAACTGGATGATATCATTGCGTTTGCCGAGATCGGAGATTTTATTAATCAGCCGGTAAAAACCTACTCCAGCGGTATGTTTGCGCGCCTTGCATTTGCTGTTGCGATCAACGTTGATCCGGATATCCTGATTGTGGATGAAGCGTTAAGTGTCGGCGATATTTTCTTCCAGTCCAAGTGTTACCGGAAATTTAATGATCTGAAAGAGGCCGGAAAGACAATTTTGTTCGTTTCCCATGATATGGGAAGCGTGATTAAGTATTGTGAGAGATGTCTTCTGATTAATAAGGGAAAACAGGTGATGGTCGGCAAATCCTCTGAGGCGGTGGATATTTACAAAAAAATCCTGGCAAATCAGTATGATGATGAGACAAAAGAGGAAACCGACAAGACAACTTCCGGTGAAGCAGAAAATGCCGGAAAAACAGAAACGACAGAACCCAAACAGAAGAAAGGTCTCTGGAGAGAGCGGCTGATTGCCAATGCACAGTTGGTGGAGTACGGTGATAAAGCTGCCGAAATTGTAGATTTTGCCATTATTGATCACAAAGGAATGATCACTTCTTCGGTGGATAAGAATCAGAGATTCCGGATCAAAATGAAAGTGCACTTTAACGAGCGGATGGAAAATCCGATTTTTGCCTTTTCAATCAAGGATCGAAAGGGGACGGAGATCACCGGAACCAACACTGCGCTGGAAAAATATACCAGAGATGTGGTGGAAGCAGGGGAAACGATCACTGTCTGCTTTGATCAGGTGATGCCGCTGCAGAGCGGTCAATACCTGATGTCTTTTGGATGTACCGGTTATCATCTGGAAGAATTGATAATTCATCACAGGCTGTATGATGCCTGCTTCCTGGAAGTCTTTTCCATGAAGGACACTGTGGGATTTTTTGATATGAATTCAACAGTGACATACGAGTAAATATACGAATAGCGGGGGCTTTTATGAGAGAGTATATAGGAAAAGTTCTTCTGAATCTGGATTATTATGACGGAGAAGATGCGTACAGCGACGGCGAGATTGAAGACCGTCTGCTGGAAATTGTAAAAACGACGGACAGAAAGGATTATCAGAAGATCATTCTGTCGGAAGGAAGCTGGCCCATTTTTTATCACCTTTCACCGCAGAGGGAGAACATCCTGGACTGGTACGAATTTTCGGAAGGTGCCTCTGTGCTGGAAATCGGTGCCGGATGCGGCGCGATTTCCGGTGTATTGTGCAGACGTGCAAAAAGAGTGGTAGCAAATGATCTTTCCAGAAGAAGAAGCAGAATCAATGCCTATAAGAATCAGGATGCCGATAATCTGGAAATTATGGTTGGCAATTTCAACCTGGTCTCGGAAAAACTGGAAGAACGGTTTGATTATGTGACACTGATCGGCGTTCTGGAGTATGCAAAGAGCTATATGGGGAAAGAGAATCCTTATCCGGAATATCTGGACAAAATCAATCGTCTGTTAAAGCCGGGCGGAAAAATCCTCATTGCCATTGAAAACCGTCTCGGAATGAAATATTTTGCCGGCTGCAAAGAAGATCATGTGGGAAGGGAATTTGCCGGAATCGAGGGATATCCGGGAATTGATTTTGTGGAAACCTTCAGCAAACCGGAGCTGGAAAAGCTGCTGATGGAGAACGGATTTCCAAATTACAAGTTTTTTTATCCTTATCCGGATTATAAATTCCCGTCTGTTATTTATTCGGACGAATATCTTCCCAAACCGGGAGAACTTCGGAGAAACCAGCAGAATTTTGATGCGGATCGTGTCCTTTTATTTGACGAGGGAAAAGCATTCGATACCATCCTGCGTTCCGGGCTGTTTCCGATCTTTTCCAATTCCTTTTTGATTGAAGTAGAAAAAAAGGAGTCTTAAACATATGAAGAAGATTCTATATACCAAATTTTCAAGAGAAAGACGGGAACAGTTTCAGATTATGACGCGGATTACCGAGGAAAACGGAGTTCGCAGAGTATGGAAACTTCCCCTCCGGGAAAGCGGCAGAACGCATCTTATGAATTTGTATGAAAATTATGCGCGTCTGCAGAACATGTATCAGGATCCGCGGATTGAGATCTGTCCCTGCAGCCTGACAAAGACAGAACAGGAGATTAAACTGGAATTTCCGTACATTGAAGGGGAGAGCCTGGAAGAGCGGATTTCCCATCATGGGAAGGAAAACAGATTCCAGGAGATGAAGAGAGATTATCAGCTTCTCTTTGATATTATTTCTTCCGTCGGTGAGCAGGAAACGTTTCATGCGACGGATGAATTTTATCAGGTTTTTGGGACGCCTCATCTTCCGGAGGGCTTGAAGGCGGCAAAATGCTCCAATATTGATATGATTCCCGGGAATCTTCTGATGGACGGACAGAAAATCTGGGTTGTGGATTATGAGTGGGTATTTCCGTTTCCGGTTCCGCTGAATTTTATCTATGCCAGAAGTGTTTTTCTGCAGGAAGCAGCATGCGCACTTGAGGAAGAAGAGAGAAGAGAACTGTATTCCATTGCGGGGATCCGCCCGGAGGAGGTTCTGATCTATTATCATATGGAGGTCTGCTTCCAGAATTATGCGGCAGGAAATGGTGAAAATAAACTGAACAATATTCAGGAAAAGCTGCATCGCCGCAGTTATCCCATCTCCCTGTGGGAAAAAGAAAAGATTTTTTATCCTCTTTTGCTGGAACAGACGGCGCCTGTGAAGAGGGAATTATATTATGCTGACAGCGCTGAGCAGGAGATGCATACCTCGATCGACATCGAACAGGCAGACCCTGACGGAATGTTATGTCTTTCCATTACCGGAGAAGGGGCAGTGATTAAAATACGTTCTCTCGAAGGAGAAAAGAACGGGATGAGAGAGCCGCTGGCCTTTTCTCATAACGCGGAGCTGGAAATCATTGATGACTATTATTTCCTCAAACAGCCTAGAATTACCTTTCAGAACCAGGGATATCAGAAGATTTATCTTGAGTATCTGATTTATTTCCGGGGAAGCCAGATTACTGCACAGTTTGTCGGATTTATCAGACAGGATAAGCAAATGAAGGATCAGCTGGAGGAAATGCGGAGCCTTTATACGCAGAGCATTCAGCGGGAAGAGGCACTTAAGCAGGAGAAAAATCGTATTTCAGAGGAAAAGAAGCTGCTGGAAGAGGAGCTGGAACGGATGCGTCAGCGGAAAGTGGTCCGTATGGCGGATGCGGTTCACAGAGTATTGAAAAAGGAGTAAATGATTATGGATGTATCCATTGTGATACCTACAAAAAATGCAGGACCATTATTTGAGAAAGTTCTGGATGCTGTGTTTCATCAGAAAACGGAATATGAATATGAGGTAATTTGTGTGGATTCCGGTTCCAAGGACGGTACCCTGGATTTGATCCGGAAATATCCGTGCCGCTTATTTCAGATTCCCCCCTCGGAATTCGGTCATGGAAAGACAAGAAATTACGGGGCCTCAAAGGGAACCGGTACTTACATTGTTTTTATAACTCAGGACGCTTTGCCGGCAACCGATACCTGGCTGCAGAATTTTATTGATGCCATGCGGATGGATCCGGAAATTGTGGGCGGTTTCGGAATTCATTACCCTTATCCGGACTGCAATCTGCTGGATAAGAGGGATCTGGACGGACATTTCAAGGGTTTTGGAGAGACAAATACAATTTTCCATCTGGATGATCCGGAAAGATACGAGAGAGAAGAGGGATACCGCCATTATCTTGCCTTTTTCTCTGACAATAACTCCTGTATCCGCAGAGATGTTTTTGAGAAATATCCTTATGACGATGTGAATTTTGCCGAGGATCAGATCTGGGCAAGAAAAATGATCGAACTGGGATTTAAGAAGGTGTATTGCCCGTATGCGCCGGTTTATCATTCTCATAATTTTAAACTCAGTACTTATTTTAAGCGGTATTACGACGAGCAGAAGGGATTGTATGAAGTGCATCAGTATATGATTGCGCAGAAATGGACACAGCTTCCCGGAATGCTGTATCGGCAGGTGAGAGGAGACTGTGTTTATATCAAACATCAGCCGATCAGTAAAAAAGAAAAAATACACTGGGCGTTTTATTCCCTGTTCCGCAACTGCGGCAGATTCTTCGGCGGTTATCTGGGCGGTAAATATCATTTGTATTCGCCTGGGAAACAGGCTTTTCTGGATCGCCATATTTCTCAGCAGTATGATCAGAGACATGCATAATAGAAAGGAAATTTTACAGTGAAAAAAACAAATGTAATATACAGAACACTTCGATATGCAAAAAATCATGGGGTTCGTGCCACCATCGAGAGAGCAAAGCAGGGAAATGAGCCTGCAGTGCCTCCGAAAAACGATGTGATCGGTTTTTACAGCTTTGTGGCGGACAAAGAGCCGATTCCGCTGAATCGAAAAGAGTATGAAAAGCACAAAAATGACGAGAAGAAGATTCTGAACTGGGTAATACCGGAGATGGGCCCCGGATCGGGCGGCCATACCACTATTTTTCGATTTATTTCCAATCTGGAGCGGCTGGGCTTCCACAGCAGAGTTTATCTGTATATGTCACCGAATTTTCAGGACAACGCTTCCATTCGGAAATTTCTGAAGGAGTATTTCCCGCTTCTTGTACCGGAAGTGGAAGTATATTGCGATGTTTCTCAGATGAAATTTGCGCATGCGACGGTTGCGACTTCCTGGACGACGGCATATTATGTTCGGAAATTCAATAATACAATCTCAAAGTTTTACTTTGTGCAGGATTTTGAACCGTATTTTTATGCTCACGGATCGGAATACGAGTTTGCGGAAAACACCTATAAGATGGGCTTCCGCGGAATTACAGCCGGGGACTGGCTGAGAGATTTGATGCGCGGACAGTACGGCATGAAGGCAGACAGTTTCAGTTTCTCTTATGACGACAAGATCTATCAGGCGAAGGAAAAGCCGGATCATCAAAAAAGAGTGTTCTTTTATGCCCGTCCGGTAACACCCCGGAGAGATTTTGAACTTGGCATGCTGGCAATCAATGAGCTTTGCCGCAGAATCCCGGATATCGAAGTGATTTTCGCGGGCTGGGATGTGAGCGGTTATGAGATACCGTTCCGTCATCGAAACCTGGGAACCGTGACACCACAGGTGCTTGCGGAATCCTATGTGCTCTGTGATATGTGTCTGGTTATTTCCAATACGAACCTTTCTCTGGTTCCGCTGGAGGTTATGGCATGCAATTCGGTTGCCGTATGTTCAAAAGGAGAAAACAGTACCTGGCTTGTGAATGAAGAAAATGCTGTTCTGGTGGACTATGATCCGATTCAGATCGCAGATACCATGGAGTATTACTTTAACCATCCGGAGGAACTTGCAAAGATCCGCAGAAAAGGCCTTGAGTTTGCCAGAACAACTTCCTGGCAGAAAGAAGCCCAAAAAGTATACGACAGTATGATAAAAGGAATTGAAGAAGATGAAAGAAAGCTGCAGTGAGGAGAAGAGAAAGAAACGCCGGCTTGAGTGGCTGTTCCTGCTTGGCGTCTTTTTGTTCTTTTTCCTTTGGTCCTGTACCCAGAGATTTAATTTTTCGGCAGATGAGTCTATGCGGTATCAGGTCGTGCAGTATATTTATGAACACGGGAGCCTTCCGAGAGGAGACGAGCCATCGATTCGGAATGAGGATTGGGGTATTTCCTATGCGTTTAATCCCATCATTGCCTATATGGGTTCGGCAGCGCTGATGAAGGTGGTCAGTATTTTTACGACCGATGAATGGATCCTGCTGATTGCAGCCCGGTTTATGAATGTGCTGCTTGGAACTTTGATGGTGTGGACGGTACGGAAAACAGCAAAGCTTCTGTTTTCTGAAAAGTACGCCTGGATGTTTACCTGTCTGGTTGCTTTTCTGCCTTCCAATGTAATTTTGTATTCCTATGTAAATTGTGACGCCCTGGCAATGTGTTCTTCCGCGATCATTTTTTACGCATGGGTTCTTGCGGCAAAGCAAGGTTGGTCATGGAAAAACTGTGCCGTTCTTGCGGTAGGTATGGGCTTCTGCCTGCTGTCTTACTACAATGCATACGGATATGTCCTGGTGTCTTTCTTTTACTTTGTGGCGATGATTCTGCTGGGAGAACGAAAAGGGAATCGCTGGAAAGAACTGTTTTCCAGAGGAGCATGGATTACGCTGATTGTCTGTGCCATTGCGCTCTGGTGGTTTATCCGCAACGCGATTTTATATGACGGTGATATTTTCGCAAGACAGGCATCTCACGAGTGTGCCGAGCTGTATGCAAGAGAAAAATATAAACCGTCCAATGTAGTCACTTTTCAGGAAGACGGACAATCGATGCTTTCTATGATTTTTTATCGTCCGATCTTTTTGGAACACAGTTGGCTGGTTACCGTTTTGTTCAGTTTCGTAGGAGCTTTTGGCTACAATAAGATTTATCTTTCCAAGTGGATTATTGTCCCGTATCTGTTGTTCCTGCTGGCTGGTCTGGTTTTCATGCTGGTATACCGGAAGCCGGATTTCTATCTGAAAAAAGACGAAATCCGAAAAAGAGAACAGATAGGCGGTCGGAAAGTACTTCTGCGTGTGACGTCGGGAACGAAAACATGGAAAGTACAGGGAATGATGTCCTGGGCGTTTGCGGCAGCAATGCTGATACCGAATTTTTTGAATGCATACTATTCTTACAGTTCTGATTTTCAGGCACAGGGAAGGTACAGTATGCCGATGCTGTTTCCGCTGATGTATTTTGTGACCAAAGGCTGTGAAGCTTTTTTTGAGGAACATGAAAAATTGAAAAAGCTGGAGAAAGCTTTCTGCATTCTGGTAAGTGTGATGGCAGTTGTATTGGCAGTCTTTACCTGGGCAAGACTGATTTACCCGTTGTACCTGCAGAATTATTACGGGCTGCGCTGACAGTGAAGAAAAAGGCGGTGAAAAGATGAGTCAGGTTACAGAGCTTGCAAAAAAAGTGAAAAAAGCGATGGAAGAGGACGGCATTACAGGTCTGGCTGCCAGAACAAAAGGATATCTTGGCCGTGTAAAAAGAGAAAATGAATTTCGAAAAGAGAAGTCCCGGGTATACCGGGATCTTCTCTTTATCAGCGGATGCAACGAGGCACTGCCTCATCCTCACCGCTACCGCGTACTCCATCAGATGGAACAGCTAAGAGCCGCGGGATATACCTGTGATACGGTTTATTATCAGGAAGTTTCCCTTTCCATGGTGCGCTGTTACAGTAATTTCATCATTTTTCGCGCACCGGAGACTGAGAAACTAAAAGACTTTGTTCTGGAGGCACATCGGCTGAACAAAAAGGTCTGGTATGATGTGGATGATCTGGTCATTGACACAAAATATACCGATCAGATCCCGTGGCTTTCCTCCATGAAACAGGAAGAACGGCTGGCCTATGATGAAAATGTCCGAAAGATGGGGAACATGCTGAAAATCTGCGACGGAGCAATTACGACAACGGCTCAGCTGGCAAAAGAATTGTCAGGTTATGTGCCGGAGGTGCTGATTAACCGGAACTGTGCTTCCGAGGAGATGCTGCTTCTCTCCCAGGAGGTCCTGAAAAAAAAGCAGCTCATGCAAAAAGAAAGGCGTTCCGGGGATCCGGTTGTTCTCGGATATTTCAGCGGAAGCGCGACTCATCTCGATGACATCCGCATGATTCTTCCGGTGCTGCTCAGAGTGATGGAGAAACGGAAAAATGTGGAACTTCTCCTGGTCGGCATTCTGGATGTCCCAAAGGAGCTGGAGCGGTTTGGGGAGCGGGTCAGGACAGTCGGTTTTACCGATTATCGCCGCCTTCCGGAATTGATTGCTTCGGTGACGATTAATCTGGCTCCGCTTACCGATACGATCTTTAATGCCGCAAAGTCAGAGAACAAATGGGTGGAAGCATCACTGGTACAGACGGTGACAGCGGCAAGCCGTATCGGCGCGTTTTGTGAAATGATTCAGGATGGTTGGGACGGAATTCTCTGTGGTGATAATGAAGAATGGGAGGAGAGGCTGAACTGGCTGATCGAACAGGAAGAGGAGCGTGCCAAGATTGCAAAGAGGGCGTATGAACGCTGCAGGAAAGAATGTGTCACAATTTATCAGTGCCGGAATTTAGCAAAATGGATTGAAAATCATGCAAATCCCTGCGGGGCCTTTGTGCTTCCGGCGCTTACTATAAGCGGTGGAATCCGTGTGGCCTTAAAGCACGCAGAACTGCTTAAGAATGCAGGTGCGCAGATTTTACTGCTTGTACTTGAAGGAAAAGAAGAATGGTATGAGGATGAAACCTGCCGTTTTCCGGTATTTGCTGCAGATCCGGAAAGGGTGCAGGGACGGCTGGATTTTGCATCAGCTACGATGTGGAATACTCTGGAAGCGGTTGAGAAAATGAAAGTGATGGGGAAGAGATTCTATCTTGTTCAGAATTATGAGGTGGATTTCTACCCTCCGGGAAGTCCGTATCGGCTGATGGCCTCGGCAACTTACCGGCAAAGGCCAAACATTTCTTATCTTACCGTATCCCGCTGGTGTGAGCAGTGGCTTGCCAAAGATTACGGAACATCTGCCAGGTATCTGCCAAATGGAATTGATGTTGGCAGTTATACGCCGCGCAGAAGAGATCTGACCGGAAAAGTACGTATTCTGGTGGAGGGAGATTGTCAGGCTGAGCACAAAAATGTGGATGAGAGCTTTGAAATTGTAAAGCGGCTTCCAAAAGAACAGTTTGAAGTCTGGTATATGTCCTATAACGGAACTCCTAAGGAATGGTACCGGGTAGATCGGTTCCTTCATAAAGTTCCCTACGAGGAGACACCGAAAGTCTATGAAGCCTGTGATATTCTGATCAAAACCAGCCTTTTGGAAAGCTTTTCCTATCCCCCTCTTGAGATGATGGCATCGGGCGGTTATGTCGTTGCAGTTCCAAATGATGGAAACCGGGAATATCTCATAGATGGCGAAAACGCGCTTTTGTATCCCGCCGGAGAAACAGAGCAGGCGGTGGAGCTGATTCATCGTCTCTGTGAAGAGAAGGGACTGCAGGAAAAACTGTATCGGGGAGGTCTTGCCGCTGCGCAGGAAAGATCCTGGGAAGTGATCCGACCGGAGATACAAAAAACTTATCTGGATCAAAAATAAGCATTAAAAAAGTCCGCATGACAAAATTAAGCGGACTTTTTTTAATGCTGTCTGAAATTTATTTTTTTCTCTTCTTTTTCTTTTTCACAATCAGAACAATCAAAAGAAGAAAAGCAGCGAGATCAAGAAAGATCATGATAAGAACCGGATAATGGGAAAGCAGATTAAAAGCAGACTCCAGCTCTTCCCCCACAAGCCCTTCTGACTGGGAATCGGGCTGATCAGCAGGAGTGGGTTTCGTTTGTTCGGGTTCCGGTGTGACTGATTTTACTACAGAAGCTGTTCCGACAACCTGACTGCGGTACGTATATGTGCGGGTAATGCTCTGATCTTCATTGACGGTATCAGTAAAAGAAGTATCGGAAAGGGAAACATCCTTTGGAAGTGTCAGGGTACCGGAGCATTCTTCCCCTTTTTCGCCCACGGCAGTGACATGAGTGAACTGTTCAAAACCGTAATCCAGAAGTTTGGCGGTATCGTAAATATAGTCCAGATCTTTGCAGCCGAGAACAACGCAGATCAGGGTCATATCGTCCCGCCTGGCAGCCGTAACCAGTGTGTTTCCAGCAGAATCGGTGTATCCGGTTTTTCCGGCGAAAGCGCCTTCGTAATGCCACTGACCGTCAAAAAGCATGGCATGGTGATTGGTAAGCTCTCGTGGAGAGGAGGTCATATTGGTGGGCGGGATCGTGTAATAGAGATCCGATTCAATGGAGCAAAAGGTTTCATTCTGAATTGCGGCCTGCATAATCAGAGCCATATCATGAGCTGTTGTATAGTGGTTCTCATCCGGGAGACCGTTGGCGTTTGTAAAATGAGTATTGACGCAGCCAAGGGAAGCAGCCTTTTCGTTCATCATCGCAGCAAAAGCTTCCACGCTTCCGCCGATATATTCCGCAACCTGGGTGGAAACTTCATTTGCCGAGGAAAGAAGAATCGCATGGAGACACTGATCCATCGTCAGTACCTCGCCGACCTTGGCATCGATGCGGGCATTTCCGGGAACTGCTTCTTTTACGGCATTTTCACCGAAGATGACCTCGTCTGTGAGAGAAGAGTTCTCAATTGCCACAAGGGCGGTCAGAATTTTTGTGATGCTGGCGGGGTAACGGATTTCATCCATTCCTTTGTCGTAGAGAATTGCATTGGTATCCGCATCCATGACAACCGCATAAGGCGTGGGCACTTCCGGACCTGTCGGCCATCCTTCCAGCTGATTGGTGGAAATCTCGGCAGCAGAAACTGCAGATGCTCCGTAAAACATTCCGAAGAGCAGCATCAGGATACAGAACAGCGGCCGGATGGCGCGCAGAGTATGTTTCATGGGAAAATCCTCCTGTTTCAAACTTTCCATGCCATTATACCACAGGTGAGATGGGGTGGAAAGAAGGGAAAATTGTGAAATTCTTAATATTTCCTGTCGGGATTTGCAAAAACAGAGAAAATAGAGTATAATGCCCGCAGAGTCTTATTTCTTATTTTGACAATAAGCCAGAGAATCGGGAGAAATCACATGATCGAGTTTAACAAAGCTCCGCATGTCGGAGGAGAAGAGGAATATTTAAAGGAGGCAATCGCCAGCGGAAAACTGTGCGGTGACGGTCCTTTTACCAGAAAATGTACCCAGTGGATGAAAGAGAGATTTGATTCTCCTGGATTGCTGCTGACAACATCCTGTACGCATGCTCTTGAGATGAGTGCGTTTCTTGCCGGGATACAGCCGGGGGATGAGGTCATTATGCCGGCTTATACGTTTGTATCCACGGCCAATGCATTCGTACTTCAGGGTGCGAGAATTGTCTTTGTAGATATCCGGCCGGATACCATGAATATGGATGAGAAGCTGATTGAACAGGCAATCACAGAAAAAACAAGAGCAATTGTTCCGGTTCATTATGCCGGAGTGGCTTGCGAGATGGATACGATTCTGCAGCTTGCGAAAAAATACAATCTGAAAGTGATTGAGGATGCTGCGCAGGGAGTCAATGCTTACTATAAAGGAAAAGCACTTGGAACCATCGGAGATTTCGGCTGCTACAGTTTTCACGAGACGAAGAACTATACGATGGGAGAAGGCGGAGCACTGTTGTTTCAGGATGAGAAGTTTCTGGAAAAAGCGGAAATTCTCCGCGAGAAAGGAACCAATCGAAGCAAGTTCTTCCGCGGGCAGGTGGATAAATATACCTGGATGGACTATGGTTCTTCCTATCTGCCAAGCGATTTGAATGCGGCCTATCTCTACGCACAGCTTCAGGAAATGGATAAAATCAATGAAAAACGGCTGCAGATCTGGAACAGATACCATGAAGGGCTGCAGGATCTGGAGACTGAGGGAAGGATACAGCGGCCGGTGATTCCGGATTATGCGGTTCACAATGCACACATGTATTATATCAAGACAGCCGATCTGGAAGAGCGCACACATCTGATCAGTTTCCTGAAAGAAAAACAGATTATGAGTGTATTCCACTACATTCCGCTGCACAATGCACCGGCCGGGAAGCGCTTCGGAAGATTCTGCGGTGAGGACATTTACACGACAAGAGAGAGTGAGAGACTGGTGCGTCTGCCAATGTTCTATAATCTTTCTCTGGATGAGGTGGATTACGTGATTGAAATGGTGCATGCTTTTTTTGAAAAATGAGTGGGGAAGGAGCCTTAAACAAAAGTGTCCGGGAATCAAATGATACGGTTTCTTAAGAAACTGAAACCATACAATATACAAAAAGGACTGCGCTATCTGAAACATTATGGTCCCAAAGAGTTTTTTGTGCGCCTGATGGAGCGGATGGAGCCGGAAAGTGTTCCTTATGCTCCCTGGTATGAGATGTATTGTGCAAAACCGGCAGATTTACAGAGCCAGAGACGACACAGATTTTCCAACCGTCCGCTGATCAGTGTTGTGGTACCGGCTTATCACACGCCGGAACCGTTTCTTCGGGAGATGATCGAATCCCTGAAACAGCAGAGTTATGATAACTGGGAACTCTGTATCGGAAATGCCAGCAGCGATGACGAGATCATGAGACGGGTGCTGGAGGAATACTGCCGGGAAGATGAGAGAATCCGGGTCATCGAAATTAAGGAAAACAGAGGAATCGCCGAAAATACAAATGAGGCCGTAAAAGCAGCCCGGGGTGATTATATTGGATTTATGGATCATGATGATTTTCTCTCACCGGACGCTCTTTTTGAGATCGCAATCCGGCTGGAAAAGGATTCGGATATTGATGTGTTCTATACGGATGAGGATAAAGTCACCACAGACGGTTCGGAACATTTTCAGCCTCATTTTAAGCCGGATTTTAACCTGGATCTGCTTCGTTCCAATAACTACATTTGCCATTTCTTTGTGGTGCGGCGCACCCTTATGGAGCGCGTCGGTTATCTCGATCCGAAGTTCAACGGAGCGCAGGATTATGAGTTTATTTTCCGATGTGTCGAAGCGGCGGAAAAAATTGCTCATATCCCGCGGATTCTGTATCACTGGCGCGTGCACAGCGCTTCGACCGCAGATAATCCGGAAAGCAAACTCTATGCCTATGAAGCAGGAAGGCAGGCAATTCTCGGGAATCTTTCGAGAAACAAAGAACGGGGAGACGTGGTGCTCCGTTCAGATTACGGGTTCTATGATGTTTCCTATCCGGTGGAGGGAAATCCTCTGGTGTCGATTCTGATTCCGAATAAAGATCAGCATGAAACGCTGGAAAAGTGTATTCGTTCCATTCGGACAAAAGCGACCTATTCTTCCTATGAAATCATTGTAATTGAGAATAACAGTACGGAACCGGAAACATTTGAATTATACAGAAAGCTTGAAAAAGAAAAGATCCGTGTGATCCGATATCCGAATCAGGGATTTAATTATTCTGCAATCAATAATTTTGGTGTGAAAGAAGCAAAAGGAGAATACCTTTTGTTTCTGAATAATGATATTGAGGTAATTACTCCGGATTTTCTGGAAAAAATGCTGGGAAACTGCCAGAGAAAGAATGTGGGGGCAGTGGGAGCAAAACTGTATTATCCGGACAATACCATCCAGCATGCAGGAATTGTGATTGGAATCGGAGGAATCGCAGGACATGCATTTCTCAATATGCCGCGTGCAAGAAGCGGTTATCTTCACAAGGCATCTCTGCAGATGAACGTCAGTGCGGTGACTGCGGCATGTATGATGATGAAACGTGAGGTTTTTGAAGCAGTTGGCGGTTTTGAGGAAAAATTGTCCGTGGCATTTAATGACGTGGATCTTTGCCTCAGAGTCGGTCAGGCCGGATGGAAGATTGTATATAACCCGCATGTGGAAATGTATCATTACGAATCCAAGTCAAGAGGTGCGGAAGATGATGAAGCAAAAATACGGCGTTTTCAGTCAGAAATCGAATTTATGCGGACCCGGTGGATCACGCTGTTGAAATCAGGTGATCCCTGCTATAATCCCAATCTGACGCTTAGCCAGTGGAATTATGGACTGCGTTCTGACGGCAAGGGAGTAAAACCATGGAACAGGTAGCAATTGTAATACCAAATTATAACGGAAGAGCGTATCTGGAAGTCTGCCTGGAAGCGCTGGAACAACAAACGTTTCAGGACTTCGCGGTATATCTGGTGGATAACGGATCCACAGATGACAGCTGTTCCTTTGTAGCAGAACATTATCCGGAAGTCAGACAGATCCGACTGGATGACAATTACGGGTTCAGCAGAGCGGTAAATGAAGGGATCCGTTCTTCCAAAGCACCTTATGTGATTCTGCTGAATAATGATACACAGGTATTTCCGGATTTTGTCGAAGAACTTTATCAGGGAATCTGTCAGCGAAAAAATGCATTTGCCTGCAGTGCAAAGCTGATTTCCTACAGAGAGCGTGATAAAATTGATGATGCGGGCAATTACTATAATCTGCTGGGATGGGCTTTCGCAAGAGGAAAAGGAAAATCTGTTGACCTCTATGAGAAACCGGAGAAAATATTTGCTGCCTGTGCAGGAGCGGCAATCTACCGAAGAGAGGTATTTGAGAAAATCGGTCTCTTTGATGAGGAGCATTTTGCATATCTGGAGGACACAGATATCGGATACCGTGCGAGAATTTTTGGCTATGAGAATTATTATCTTCCCTCTGCAAAGGTCTATCATGTGGGAAGCGGTACCAGCGGCTCCAGATATAATTTGTTTAAGATCCGCTATTCTTCGCGAAATAATATTTATCTGATTTACAAAAATATGCCCATCGGGCAGATTATCCTCAATCTTCCTGCTCTGTTTCTGGGATTCCTGGCAAAATTTGTATTTTTTTCAAGGAAAGGTTTCGGAAAAGAGTATCTTGCCGGAATCAAAAATGGTCTTGAAATCAGCAAAAAAGCGGAGAACAGGGAAAAAAAGATCCGGTTCCGTCCTTCCAGAACAGGCAGATATCTGGTTATTGAATGGGAATTGTTTCTCAATGTCTTCCGGCGTTTTGTGTAAAAGATAAGATTTTTGTCAGAGAATGAAAGAAAAACGCAAGAAAATATTAGGTTGCTCTTTTTCACGACTTATTGTATAGTAGGTGTAACGCGGAGAATTCCGTTAAAAGCAACAAAAGGAAATGAGATAAGGTGAAAAAATTTGATCAATGAAAATCAGAAATACTTTACTCGGATGCATGTGCTGGTTGACGCCGTTGTGATTGCCGTATCCTATATTCTGGCATGGTTTTTTTATGTCAGGCTGGATGTGTTCCACAATCATCTTCCGCGAGGGGTATTGCCGCCTGCAACTTATATGCTGGCATTAACCTATATCGTACCATGCTATCTGATTCTGTATTATGCATTCAATCTTTATACTTCCAAGCGTATTCAGGGAAGACGTCTTGAAATTGCCAATATTGTAAAGGCCAACACCGTTGGCTTTCTGGTCTGGCTGGCAGGACTGTATATGGTTCATCAGATTCATTTTTCCCGTGGCATGCTCTCCATTTTTTTTGTGACAAATGTGGTTCTTGAGATCTGCGTACGGGCTGCAATTCGTGGTATTTTGTCCAATATGTGGAAGAAAGGCCGTAATCAGAAGCAGATTCTGATGGTGGGATACAGCCGTGCAGCGGAAGAGTATATAGACCGGATTATTGCAAATCCGGAATGGGGCTATGTGGTTCGGGGAATTCTTGATGACCATGTGGAGGCCGGAACTATGTACCGTGGTGTAAAAGTCCTTGGGAGAATCAACAATCTGATGGTAATTCTGCCGGAAAACAGATTGGATGAGATTGCCATTACGTTAGGACTGAACGAGTACTTTCGTCTGGAAGAGATCGTGTCAATGTGTGAAAAGTCCGGCGTCCATACACAGTTTGTTCCGGACTATCATAATATTATTCCGACAAAACCATATACAGAAGATCTGCAGGGACTTCCCGTAGTGAACATCCGGTATGTTCCGCTTTCCAACACCTTCAATGCGACGATCAAGCGCATTGTGGATATTATCGGATCAATTGTTGCAATTATTCTCTTTTCTCCGGTCATGCTTTTGGCAGTGATCGGGATCAAACTGACTTCCCCAGGACCGCTGATTTACCGTCAGACGCGAGTCGGGCTCCACAATAAACCGTTCGAAATGTACAAATTCCGTTCGATGGAAGTACAGTCTGAGGAAAAAGAGAAAAAAGCCTGGACAGTAAAAGATGACCCGAGGGTCACCGGTTTTGGGAAATTTATGCGGCATACCAGTATTGATGAGCTTCCGCAGCTTTTTAATATCTTAAAAGGCGATATGAGCCTTGTGGGACCAAGGCCCGAGAGACCGTTTTTTGTGGAAAAATTCCGGGAGGAAATTCCGCGCTATATGGTAAAACATCAGGTGCGTCCGGGTCTGACCGGATGGGCGCAGGTAAATGGGTACCGGGGAGATACTTCCATTCGAAAGCGTATCGACTGTGATTTGTATTACATTGAAAACTGGACGCTGGGACTGGATTTTAAAATCCTGTTTCTTACGTTCTTTAAAGGTTTTGTCAACAAAAATGCTTACTGAGAGATAAGGGGAAGCGACCATGTCGAAAAATAAGAAAAAAAACAGAAGATACCGGAGAATGCGAAGACGAAAGATTATATTTGGAATTGAAGTAGTCGTGCTTCTGCTTCTGGCAGGTGTGCTTTTTCTTTATGCCTGGATCAATAAATCCATGGATAAAATGCATCAGGATACACTTGACAGTACCGAGATTGAATTTAACAGTGAAGTGAATACCAAAAGCAATCTGGAAGCATTGTCCGGAACACAGGTAATCGCTCTGGTAGGTGTAGATTCAAGGGCGGAAGGTTCCGAACTTGCGGAGAGTATGAACAGTGATACGATTATTTTATGCTGCATAGATCATGACAGAGATGAGATCCGCATGGTTTCTGTCATGCGTGATACGTGGATGAATCTCGCAAAGAATAAGAATGCAAACTATAATTTCTCGAAAGCGAATGCCGCTTATAATCAGGGCGGTCCGGAACGGATGCTGACAATGCTGAACACCAATCTGGACCTGACGCTCACAGATTACGTGACGGTAAATTTCAAGGCTCTGGCGGATGCCATTGATGTACTTGGCGGTTTGGATCTTGAGATGACCAATGCGGAATGTGTTCATTCCAATAATTATAACCAGGAAGTGTCCGTGGCTCAGGGAGTGGAATATGAGGCAATCGCATATGAAGAGTCCATGGGCGATGATTATACGGAAGTACATCATGTCACCGGTGCTCAGGCAGTTTCCTATGCCAGAATCCGAAAAGGCGGCGGTGATGATGCCAAGAGAACCAGCCGTCAGAGAATTGTAATTAATCTGATGGTAGAGAAAATCAAGAAAAATCCCGCCAAAATTCCGGAAATTCTTGATGCTGTTATGAGCAATGTCAGCACAAGCCTTAGTAAGTCTGAGATTCTTTCCATCGGAACAAATGCGGTTACTTACACCATGGGTACTTCCTATGCGTATCCCTTTGAGCTTTGTTACGGTCAGCATGTTATTGATGCGCTTGGAGTGGATGTAGTCATTCCGGTCACGCTGGAACAGAACGTGAAGGAACTGCATGAATATCTGTATCCGGGTGTTCCCTATACGGTTTCTTCCACGGTACAGGAATACAGTGATTATATCGCAAATAAGAGCGGATACGATGAAGAAAAGATTGATTCGGTACTTCATCAGGGACCGGGATCCGAATCGGAGACACAGGTTTCCGGTGAAGAGTAGTGGGAGATACGAAAGTGATGAAAAGATTTGTTGTAGACGTTATGATACCGACCTATAAGCCAGGGCAGGAGTTCGAAGAACTTCTGCCCCGGCTTTTGAAACAGAGTTATCCGATCCGTTCGATTTGTGTTGTAAACACGGGGGCGGCTTATTGGAATCCAAAGTGGGAGCAGCTGTCCCCGAAGATCCGTGTGGAACATATCCGCCCCAGTGAATTTGATCACGGCGGAACAAGGGCTGCCATGGCGGAAAGCTCCAATGCAGATTTGATTCTGTTTATGACTCAGGATGCGATACCTGCGGATGAATTTCTGGTTGAGCATCTGGTTGAAAAATTTATGCTGCCCCATGTGAAGGCGGCTTATGCGCGTCAGCTTCCGAAAGAGGACTGCAGAACACTGGAACGCTTTACCAGGTCTTTCAATTATCCGTCGGAAAGCGATATCAAGGATTACGGAGATCTTCCCAAAATGGGGGTCAAGACGTTTTTCTGTTCCAATGTCTGTGCTGTTTATGACAGAAGAGTTTACGAAGAACTTGGCGGATTCGTCAGACATACACCTTTTAATGAAGATATGATTTATGCCGGGCATCTGGTACAGGCCGGTTATGCGATCGCATATGCGGCAGATGCGAAGGTATTTCATTCGCATAATTACGGCTGCATAGCGCAGCTGAAACGAAATTTCGATCTTGGAGCATCCCAGGCAATGCACCCGGAGATATTTAAAAAATATCCTTCCGAAGGGGAAGGAATGAAGATGGTGAAGCTATCTGCCGGTCATGTGATCAAAATTCACCGGCCCTGGCTTCTTGTTCCGCTGTTTTTCCAGAGTGCGTTTAAATACCTGGGATATCTTCTTGGAAAGCATTATCGCTCCCTTCCGGATCGCCTGATCCTTTTCTGTACTTCAAACAAAACATGGTGGGAATACCGTCTGACGATGTCTGACAGAAGGAGGAAAAGAAAAACCGCAGGTTGACAAATATACTGACAACGTGGTACAAATGTAAGGACAGTAAAAACCAGAGACGGCACATTCTGTTGCGGCAGATATGCTGTCTTTCTTTTACAGGAGGAATGAATTATGTGTGGAATTGTTGGATACATTGGAAATCGTGAGGCAGCTCCGATTCTGCTGGATGGTCTCTCGAAGCTGGAATACCGGGGATATGACTCCGCGGGAATTGCAGTTTTTGACGGAGAGCAGATCTGTATGGAAAAGACCATGGGTCGGCTGAAAGTCCTCGAGGAACTGACGCAGGATGGAGCGACACTGCCCGGAACAGCAGGAATTGGTCATACCAGGTGGGCTACCCACGGTTCACCATCCGATCTGAACGCGCATCCGCATTTTAATAAAGATCGCTCCATTGTAGTGGTACACAATGGAATTATCGAGAATTACATGAAACTGAAAAAGAAACTTCAGGCAAAAGGTTATCAGTTTTTGTCCGAGACCGATACCGAAGTGATTGTTCATATGCTGGATCGCTATTACAACGGAGATCCGCTGGATACCATTACAAAAGTAATGCACCGGATGGAGGGATCCTATGCACTTGGTATCATGTTTCGGGATCATCCGGATGAGATTTATGCGGTTCGCAAAGACAGTCCGCTGATTGTAGGAACCGGAAAAGAGGGAAATCTGATTGCCTCAGATGTACCTGCGATTCTGCGTTATACCAGGGATGTGTACTTTATTGAAAATGAAGAAATTGTGAAGCTGACCCGTGACGGACTTCACTTTTACAATATTGACGAGGAAGAACTGGAAAAAGAGTCTACGCATATTGACTGGGATATCAACGCAGCGGAAAAAGGCGGTTATGAACATTTCATGCTGAAGGAAATGCATGAACAGCCAAAAGCAGTTCGGGATACTCTCACACCACGCCTTGTTGGGGATGAAATTGTCATCGAGGAATTGGGTATGACAGATGAAGAAATCCGTTCCGTGCGGAAGATCTTTATTGTTGCCTGCGGCTCTGCGTACCATACCGGCGTGACGGCAAAATATGTTTTTGAGGGCCTGGCCAGAATACCGGTGGAAGTGGATCTTGCCAGCGAATTCCGATATCGGAATCCGATTTTGGAACCGGATTCCCTGGTCATCATTGTCAGCCAGTCGGGAGAGACTGCCGACACACTTGCCGCGCTTCGGGAGGCAAAAGCACAAGGAATCCGCACGCTTGGAATTGTGAATGTGGTTGGAAGTTCCATTGCGCGTGAAGCAGATAACGTGATGTATACCTGGGCCGGACCGGAGATTGCGGTAGCAACCACAAAAGCTTACAGTACACAGCTGATTGCGCATTATCTGCTTGCACTGAAATTTGCAAAGGTAAGGGGAACAATTGCGGATTCCGAGTTTTCTGCCATGATTGAAGATCTCCGGCAGCTTCCGGAACAGATTTCGCTGCTGCTCTCCCATAAGGAGAATGTACAGCGGTTTGCAAACCGGTATCTCGCAGCGGAACATATCTTTTTCATCGGACGGGGAATTGATTACGCGATCTCAATGGAAGGATCCTTAAAGCTGAAAGAGATTTCTTATATCCATTCGGAAGCTTACGCGGCAGGAGAATTAAAACATGGAACGATTTCTCTGATTGAGGACGGAAGACTGGTGGTGGCTGTCCTGACACAGCCGGATCTGTATAAAAAGACGATCAGTAACATTCAGGAAGTGAAAACAAGAGGCGCCTTTGTCATGGCGGTTACAACCGTAGGAAATACAGAAGTGGAGAAGGTTGCGGATTATGTGATTTATCTGCCTGAGACAAATCCGTACTTTACGAATTCTCTGGCAATTGTTCCGCTGCAGCTTTTTGGGTACTATGTATCCATCGGCAGAGGTCTTGACGTGGATAAACCGAGAAATCTGGCAAAATCCGTTACGGTAGAATAGATTCCTTTGGAATACTTCATCTTTTTTTTAAGAATTTATCACAGATTAATCACAATTCACCGCTAAAATAATCCATGTAAGATAAGAAAAGAAAAACCAATCAGGTTTCAAAGATAAAAGATGGAAAGAGGTAAGAACTATGAGTGATGAATTTACAAATAATGAAAATGAAAAAAGAAATTTTGAACAGGATAGTTCCTATGTGACTGATAATGCCAAAAACAGCACAAACGGAAATGAAGAAAAAAAAGAGTCAGCGACTACCTACAGCTGGGTGAATCCGAAGATCAGCGGTAAGGCAACCGAGGAAGATAACTCGGCTTCCTACACCGGACAGCCGGAAATCGGTTCTGACAGCAGAAATGAAAGATCCAATCCGTATCAGCAGCCGGAATCACAGCCACAGCCGGAACCACAACCGCAGCCCCAAAATGATCACTACACGTACCAGACAATCGAGCCGCAGGATCACAGGAAAAAAGCTCCGAAAGAGAAAAAGCCGATGTCTGTCGGGAAGAAATGGGGAATGACCCTTGCGATGGCAGCGTGCTTTGGACTGGTAGCCGGAGTAGTATTTACAGGAACTTCCGCAGCAGGAATGAAACTCTTCGGAACAAATCAACAGAACACCAGCGTGACAATTCCAACGACTGCCACGACTGTTACGACAGGCAGTTCGGGTAATACTTCCGATGGTATGTCAGTAAAAGATGTGGCTGCTAACGCGATGCCTTCCCTGGTTTCCATCTCCACAATTACCGTAGAGGAGGTTCAGACATTCTTCGGAACCACCAGCCAGGAAGTTCCTGCCAGCGGTACCGGTGTAATTGTCGGACAGAATGAGGATGAGCTGCTGATTGCTACAAACAATCACGTGGTAAGCGGTGCCACAACATTGTCCGTAACTTTCATTGATGATCAGACAATCTCAGGTCAGATCAAAGGTACGGATTCCACCAACGATCTGGCAGTAGTTGCTGTTAAACTTGATGATATTCCGGAGGAAACTCTGAATCAGATCAAAATTGCGGTGATGGGTGATTCTGATGAGCTTGAAGTAGGAGAACAGGTTGTTGCCATCGGCAATGCACTGGGAACCGGACAGTCTGTTACATCCGGATATGTCAGCGCGCTAGATCGTACAATATCCAGCGAGGATGAATCCACAGGTGAGACGATCACCTCAGAAGGTCTGATTCAGACGGATGCAGCGATTAACCCTGGCAACAGCGGCGGCGCTCTTCTGAACATGAAAGGAGAGCTGATCGGCATCAATGAGGCAAAATACAGCAGTACTCAGGTTGAGGGCATGGGATTTGCAATTCCGATTTCAAAAGCCGAACCGATCCTGCAGGAACTGATGAATATGACAACCCGTTACAAAGTAGAAGATGATGATGCCTCTTATATCGGCATTAACATGGCAGATGTGAGCAGTGATGCTTCACAGAGTTATGGAATTCCTTCCGGTGTATGTATTATGAATGTTATGGAAGGAAGCCCGGCAGAACAGGCGGGTATGAAAAAGGGCGATGTTATCACAAAATTTGACGGAAGAACCGTCACAAATGCTACCGGTCTGAAAGAAATCCTTACCTATTATGCAGCCGGTGAAACGGTGGATGTAATTGTCCAGAGAGCAGATAACGGTGAATACAAGGAAGTGACAATTACCCTGACTCTTGGTTCTGCAAAAGATATGCCGACGTCTTCAAACGGAAGCTCAGGAAGTTCAGGAAACTCAGATAATTCAGGAAACAGCAAGAACCAGATTACCAATCCGTTTGGAAATAATTGATTGAACGAAACTCTTCCGCAAAGCGGGAGAGTTTCGCGTTATTTAAGAAAGAATTCACTTGTAGGTAATCTTGTTTTGGGCTATAATGGGGACATATCAGAGAAAGGAAATTCCATAGATGTCAGAAGACAAGAAAACAATAGACGAAATCTCCGATGGAAGCAAAGAACAGTCAACCGCAGCAGGAGATGAGAGAAAAGAGTCACATGAGGATGAGTACCAGAAAGTCTGCTTCATGTGCAGAAGACCGGAAAGTAAAGCGGGCAAGATGATTACACTTCCTGGAGGCATCAGTATCTGTACCGAATGCATGCAGAAGAGCTTCGATACGATGAACCAGAATAACGGAAACATGAGCGATATGCTCAGCGGCATGCCGAATTTTGGGATGATTGACTTGTCGAATCTGTCGAATCAGGTGCCGAAGAAACAGCGAGTGAAAAAGAAAGAGAAAAAAGCAGCCAGGGAATTTTCCATAAAAGATATCCCGCCGCCGCATCGAATTAAAGCAATGCTTGACGAATATGTCATCGGTCAGGAGCATGCCAAAAAAGTGATGTCGGTCGCTGTTTATAACCACTATAAGAGAGTTTTTGCACCTGCAGCCAGTGATGTTGAGATCGAAAAATCCAACATGCTGATGATCGGGCCCACCGGTTCCGGAAAAACATATATGGTACAGACACTTGCCAGACTGCTGGATGTACCGCTTGCGATTACGGATGCTACTTCACTTACAGAGGCAGGTTACATTGGCGACGATATTGAGAGTGTAGTATCCAAACTTCTTGCCGCAGCCGACAATGATGTGGAGCGGGCGGAACATGGTATTATTTTTATCGATGAAATTGATAAAATCGCAAAAAAGAAAAATACAAATCAGCGTGATGTCAGCGGAGAGGCTGTGCAGCAGGGAATGCTGAAACTGCTGGAAGGCAGTAACATTGAAGTGCCGGTAGGTGCAAACAGCAAAAATGCGATGGTTCCGCTGGAAACGGTGAACACGAAGAATATTCTGTTTATCTGCGGCGGTGCATTTCCGGATCTTTCGGATATCATTCGTGAACGGTTAACGAAAACATCTTCGATCGGTTTTCAGGCAGAGCTGAAAGACAAATATGATCAGGATAAGAATATTCTGTCAAAAGTTACCCTGGATGATTTGAGAACGTTCGGAATGCTTCCGGAGTTTCTGGGAAGACTTCCCATTGTATTCTCCCTGGAAAGCCTGACAGAGGATATGCTGGTTGAAATTCTGAAGGAGCCGAAGAATGCAATACTGAAACAGTATAAACGCCTGCTGGAGCTGGATGAGGTCAAACTGGAATTCGAAGAGGAAGCTCTGCGGGCTATTGCAAGGAAAGCATTGGAGAAGGATACCGGTGCAAGAGCACTTCGTGCTATCATTGAGGATTTCATGCTGGATATTATGTATGAAATACCAAAAGACAGCAGTATCGGAGAGGTGATTATCACCCGGGAATACATTGAAAATACAGGCGGCCCCAGAATTCTTCTGAGAGGGCAGGAAGTACCGTTCCTCGAACAGAAGTAATCTAAGTTGGTTGGATCTTGATGTTTCAATTTTTTTATAAGAGGAGGAACTAAAAATGGCAGATGATTTTTTGGGAAGTCTTGGAAAAACCCTGAAAAAAACGGTTGGCAGTGTCGGAAAGAGAACGGATGAATTTGTGGAAATTCAGAAAATCCGCAGCCGTCAGCATTCCCTTGAGGATCAGGAGGAAAAAAATTATCAGGACATCGGACAGATTATCTACAACCGTTTTCTGAACGGAGAAGCATTTGACGAAACAATCGCAGGTCTTTGCAAAGATATTATTCAGCTCGAGAAAGACATTGCAGCCTGCCGTGATGAAGTGGCAAACCGTAAGGGGCAGAATATTTGTCCTGCATGCGATGCATTTGCTCCGAAAGAAGCGGCATTTTGTATGCGCTGTGGCGCACCGATTCCGGTAAAAGAGGAACCAAAGGAAGCAGAGTTTTCCGATGTGGAAGAATCTGCAGAGGAGCCTGCGGAGGAACCGGCACAGGAAGCAGTGACAGAGGGAGCACCGGAAGAGGAAGTGCCCGCACAAGAGGCTCCTGCAGCAGAAACCGAGACTGAAAACGTATGATTTGTGTATTGCTGATTATTTTGATTTTTTTTGGAGATTTGTGTCTCAAGCGATACGTGGAAAAGAATTTGAAAAAAGGGGAAGAAATTCCCCTTTTTGGTGGTCGGATTGTGGCCAGAAAACTTCACAATTACGGAATTGCGGGAGGTTTTTTTGCGAATCATACGCATGTTGTTGAGAGAAGTACTTTTTTTGTACTGATTACGCTGTTGATCGGTGAAGGTGTACTTATAGTTCGGAAGAGCGGTTATCTGATGAAGATGGGGCTTGCCTTTCTTCTGGGAGGCGGATTTTCCAACTGGTATGACCGTTTTCGACAGGGCTTTGTGACAGATTACTTCAGCTTTACCCGGGGAAATCAAAGATTGCGGCGTCTGGTTTTCAATTTGTCGGATTTTTGTATATTTGCCGGAACACTTCTCGTTTTGATTGGAAGTCTGATTTCCGGGGAAACAAAAGGTTAAGGATGCCGAACATTTCAGACAGACCGGCCAGGAAAAATTCTCAAAATTCTCAAATTCTTAAAAATCTGAAAAAAGTAAAAAAAGGTGTTGACTTTTTTTGATGAAACTGGTATTATAATACCTGTCAGGCGGGAACGCCGATACATAAGAAAATGCAGGAGTGGCGGAATTGGCAGACGCGCAGGCTTCAGGTGCCTGTGGTCGCAAGATCGTGTGGGTTCAAGTCCCATCTCCTGCATCTTTTTTCTTCAAGACAATTGACAGCCACGGCAGTTTACACTGCTGTGGCTGTTTTGCGTATTAACGACAACCATTTTTCTTTCCTGCATATCGACGCTCCGGTCCGGAACCTGAAAAAGTGATGGAAGGATTCTTCTTCTGGTTTGCCAGTCAATGGTTCGGGTAATGGAAGAGCTAAAAAGCTGAAAGAGTTGAAGGTGGCATTGCAGAAATGCATGAAAGAGAGCTTGCGTTATCTGGCTTGCTAAAGAGAAATAATATAAGATAGAAGTGAATGGGAAACTATGCATATATATGGAGAGGAACAATCAATGATCATTTTGCGGGATGATTGATTCTATCAAAGAAAACGACCGATGCCGAAGAATTATTTGACGAACATCGGAAAAAGTATAGAAAGAATTCATACAGTTTTAAAAGAACACTGTATGTGATTGAAAAAAGACAATAAAAAATGCAGGAGATGGGACTTGAACCCACACGATCTTGCGACCACAGGCACCTGAAGCCTGCGCGTCTGCCAATTCCGCCACTCCTGCATTTCGTTTTGCGTTTCAACCGCTCAACAAGATGTATCATACCAGCTTTATGGCAAAATGTCAATAACTTTTTTGAAAAAATTTTTGCTGTTTGTTTTGTAATTTTCTTTTGAGAAACAATCAATAAATTTAACAAAAATAGTTGAAATGGAAAAAATGTTATGATAAAATCTTGAAGATTAGAGTATGCCGCCAAGGAAGGTTCGAAGGACAAATGCGTCCAGGTGAAACGCCAGAAGTGGCAGCTCTTTTTGTAAAAGCGAACAACAAGAGAAAGGACACGGTGGAATGATGAAAGCTTTTCTAATATTGGAAGACGGACATGTCTTTACCGGAACCAGCATCGGTTCACAAAAAGAAGTGATCAGCGAAATCGTATTTAATACATCCATGACCGGATATTTGGAAGTGCTGACCGATCCCTCTTATGCAGGGCAGGCTGTCTGTATGACCTATCCGCTTATTGGAAATTATGGTATCTGTTATGACGATCAGGAGTCCCTGCGGCCCTGGCCGGATGGCTATATTGTAAGAGAATTATCACGTCTTCCCAGCAACTTTCGTTGCCAGGACACCATTCAGAACTTTTTGAAGAAATTCGATATCCCAGGAATCGCCGGCATTGACACAAGGGCGCTTACCCGTATCCTTCGTGAGAAGGGAACGATGAACGGTATGATTACCACCAACGAAAATTACAATCTTGAAGAAATCATTCCAAAGTTAAAAGAATATCATACAGGAAAAGTGGTAGAGAAAGTAACCTGCCAGGAAAAGAGCGTGTTAAAAGGAAATGGTCCGAAAGTAGCTCTGCTGGATCTGGGAGCAAAAAACAACATTGCCCGTTCATTAAATCAGCGTGGCTGTGAAGTAACAATTTATCCTGCACTTACTACTGCAGAAGAGATTCTGAAAGCAAATCCGGATGGAATTATGCTGTCAAACGGCCCTGGGGATCCAAAGGAGTGCGTTTCCGTTATCCGCGAGATTAAGAAACTCTACGATTCGGATGTGCCGATTTTTGCAATCTGTCTGGGACATCAGCTGATGGCGCTGGCCACCGGTGCCGATACACATAAAATGAAATACGGTCATCGGGGCGGAAATCATCCGGTAAAGGATTTGGCGACAGGACGGGTTTATATTTCATCTCAGAACCATGGTTATGTAGTGGATACAGATACGCTGGATCCTGAGGTTGCAGAGCCGGCTTTTGTAAATGTCAATGACGGAACAAACGAGGGACTCAAATATGTGGGAAAGAATATCTTTACCGTACAGTTCCATCCGGAGGCATGCCCTGGACCACAGGATTCCGGATATCTGTTTGACCGCTTTATTGAGATGATGGGAGGAAATCGATAATGCCAAAGAATCCAAATATCAAAAAAGTTCTTGTTATCGGATCCGGTCCGATTGTGATCGGTCAGGCAGCAGAGTTTGATTATGCAGGTACTCAGGCCTGCCGTTCTCTGAAAGAGGAGGGAATGGAGGTTGTCCTTTTAAATTCCAACCCTGCGACCATTATGACGGATAAAGATATTGCTGACAGAGTTTATATTGAGCCCCTTACAGTAGAGGTGGTAGAACAGCTGATTCAGAAGGAAAAACCGGACAGCATTCTTCCTACTCTTGGAGGACAGGCCGGTCTGAATCTGGCTATGGAGCTGGAGGAAAAAGGCTTTTTAAAGGAGAACAATGTTCGTCTGATCGGAACAACGGCTGCGACGATCAAAAAAGCAGAGGACCGTCAGGAATTCAAGGATACCATGGAAAAGATCGGCGAGCCGGTAGCAGCATCTCTTGTGGTAAGAGATGTGCAGTCAGGTATCGATTTTACCAATAAAATCGGATATCCGGTTGTACTTCGCCCTGCTTATACCCTTGGCGGAAGCGGCGGCGGTATCGCCAACAATGAGGAAGAACTGGTGGAGATTCTTTCCAACGGTCTTCGTCTTTCCCGTGTGGGAGAGGTACTGGTAGAACGCTGCATTGCCGGATGGAAGGAAATCGAGTATGAGGTAATGCGTGACAGTGCAGGAAACTGTATTACGGTATGTAATATGGAAAATATCGACCCTGTCGGCGTTCATACGGGAGACAGTATTGTAGTGGCACCATCTCAGACACTGGGTGATAAAGAGTATCAGATGCTTCGTACCTCTGCGCTGAATATTATCACAGAGCTTGGTATTACCGGCGGATGTAACGTACAGTATGCACTGCATCCGGAAAGTTTCGAATA